>NZRL01000032.1 GCA_002696205.1 Rhodospirillaceae bacterium
GAACCGGAGAAGGTGATCGCGCCGATGGCCGTGCCCAACGACATTTCGACCAGCGAGGCACCCGGGATTTCGCCCACCGCGCCTAGGCCGTAAGCCTTCGGGTTGAACAGCGCCGCCGTGGCGACGAAGACCGCCGCCATGCCGACCAGGGAATGGAAGGCCGCGACCAGTTGCGGCAGCGCCGTCATCTGGATTTTCAGCGCCGTCAGCGTGCCGACCGACCCACCGATGAGGATCGCCAGGATGATCATGCCGAAGGACATGACGCCCGGGTCCAGCAACGTCGTGACGATGGCGATGGTCATGCCGATGATGCCCATCAGGTTGCCGCGGCGCGCCGTCTCCGGCGACGACAATCCGCGCAGCGCCAGGATGAACAGCACGGAAGAGATCAGATAGGCATAGCCCGTCCAGCTTGCGGTCATTGTTCAGGCCCTCCCTATTTCTTCTCTTTTTTCTTGAACATGGCGAGCATTCGCTGCGTCACGATGAAGCCGCCGAAGATATTCACCGACGCCAGCATGATCGCGAGGAAGCCCATCCAGGACGAGAAATCCATGCCCTCGGGCCCGGCCGCCAGGATACCGCCGACGATGATCACCGACGAAATCGCGTTGGTCACGCCCATCAGCGGCGAATGCAGCGCCGGGGTCACCGACCAGACGACGTAGTAGCCGACGAAACAGGCCATCACGAAAATCGTGAACAGGCCGAGGAAGCTGTCGTGGCCGCCCATGGCGGGGGCCTGCTGGGCGACGACGGTGGCCGCGTCGGTCGCCAGCTGTTGCGTTTGTTCCAGGAGCTTGGCCGCACCGGCGGCCAAGTCCTGCGCCTGTTTGGCGATGGTCGCACTGTCCATGGTCAGTTCCCCTTGTCCTTGTCGGCGTCTTTATCGCCGCCCTTGTCGGCGTCATCGGCCTTGGCCGCCTCGGCTTTCTTGGCGGGCGACTTCTTGGCGGCCGGGGCTTTGGCGCCCATGGCCTCCTTGACCCGTTCGTTGACGACCTCACCGTCGCGGGTGACGCAGCAGCCCTTGACGACCTCGTCGTCCCAATCGATGGCCAATGTGCCCTTCTTTTCCTTGTCGGTCAGCGGCGTCAGGAAGTTCAGCAGGTTCTTGGCGAACAGGTCCGACGCCGTCTGCGCCAGGCGCCCCGGCAGATTGGCGATGCCGACGATGGTCACGCCGTTCGGCGTGGTGATCGTCTTGCCCGGCTCCGACATTTCGCAATTGCCGCCGGCTTCGACCGCCAAATCGACGATCACCGCGCCCGGCTGCATGCTTTCGACCATGGCCTTGGTGATCAGCTTGGGCGCCGGACGGCCCGGGATCAGCGCCGTGGTGACGACGATGTCCTGTTTCTTGATGTGCTCGGCCACGACCTGTTTCTGCTTGTCGTAGTATTCCTTCGGCATTTCCTTGGCGTAGCCGCCTTCGGTCTGGGCGTCTTTCTCCATTTCCGGATCGACTTCCAGGAACTTGCCGCCCAGGCTTTCGACCTGTTCCTTGGTCGCCGGGCGGACGTCCGTGGCGGTCACGATGGCGCCCAGGCGTTTGGCCGTGGCGATGGCCTGCAGGCCCGCGACACCGACACCCATGATGAACGCCTTGGCCGGCGGCACCGTGCCCGCCGCCGTCATCATCATCGGAATGCCGCGCCCGTATTCGGCGGCGGCCTCCAGAACCGCGCGATAGCCGGCGAGGTTGGCCTGGGACGACAGCACGTCCATCGACTGCGCGCGGGAAATACGCGGCACCAGCTCCATGGCGAAGGTCGTGATCCCGGCCTTGGCATAGGCCGCAACGTCGTCGGCCGAGGTCAGGGCCGACAACTGCGCGATCAGGACGGCACCCTTTTTCATCTGGCCGGGCAGCGCGCCCGCGCCGGATGTCTTCGGCGGATTGATCATCATCACGATATCGGCGGATTTCACGGCCGTCGCGGCGGACGCGGCAATCGACGCGCCCGCCTCTTTGAACACGTCGTCGGAAACGCTGGCACCCGCACCGGCGCCCTTTTCGACGACAACGTCATAGCCCAGGCCGACCAGTTTTTGGATGACCTGCGCCGACGCGGCGACACGGGTTTCACCGTCTCGGGTTTCCTTTGGAATTGCGATCTTCATGGGTCTCGTCCCCTGCCCTTGGTCTTGCTTGCCCCGGTATATGACTTGTGTACCGCACTTGCACAAGTACCGCACAGCCTATAAATGCTGGATCAGTATGCTTTTTCCCGCAGCGGAATGTAAAATGGAACCGATTCCGCAATGCGAAATATGACGCCGAATTTTTCTTCAAAATCAAAGAAATGGTGACGGCCTGATGCTTCAAACTCCCACCGCCCGCCGTGGCATGGTCACAGCTCCTCATCACCTGGCGTCCCAGGCCGGGCTCCGCGTCCTCCAGGACGGCGGCAACGCCATCGAGGCGATGATCGCCACGGCGTCGACGATCGCGGTCGTCTATCCGCATATGAACGGGCTCGGCGGCGATAACTTCTGGCTGATCCGGGGGACCGAGGGCAATCCAGTGGGCATCGACGCCTGCGGCGCGGCGGCGGGCAAGGCCGATATCGATTTCTACGCCAAGGCGGGCCACGCCGACGGCATCCCGCAGCGCGGCCCCCTGGCGGCGTTGACCGTCGCCGGCGCCGTTTCCGGCTGGGCCGAGGCGTTGCGTATTTCCAAGACCTGGGGCGGCACCCTGCCGCTGGAACGCCTGTTGGAGGACGCGACCTATTACGCGGCCGAAGGGGCGCCGGTCACGCCGTCACTGCATCACAACACGTTGGCCAAGAAGGACGAGATGACCGGCGTGCCGGGCTTCGCCGAGACCTTCCTGCCGGGCGGCATCGCCCATACGGCCCCCAATATCGGCGACACCCTGCGCCTGCCCGCCCCGGCGGAAACGCTCAAGACCCTGGCCAAGGACGGACTCGACAGCTTCTATCGCGGACCGCTTTCCAAGGCCATCGCCGCCGATCTGGAGCGCGCCGGAAGCCCCCTCGCCCTCGCCGATCTGGAACGGCACAAGGCGCTGGAACTGCCGCCGCTGTCCGTCGCTTGCGGCCCGCATACGATCTTCAACATGCCGCCTCCGACGCAGGGCCTGGCCTCGCTGATCATCCTGGCGCTCTACGCGCGGCTTCAGGTCCAGCAACCCGAAGGCTTCGACTTCGTCCATGGCCTGGTCGAGGCGACCAAGCAGGCGTTCCGCGTCCGCGACAAATACGTCACCGACCCGGCCTATATGTCCGCCGATCCGTTGGATTTCCTGAAGACGGACGAACTGGACGCCATGGCCGCCGATATCGACCGCAAGCAGGCCGCCCCCTGGCCCGACGCCGATCCCAACGGCGATACGGTCTGGTTCGGCTGCATCGACGGCGAAGGCCGCGCCGTCTCGATGATCCAAAGCCTTTATTGGGAGTTCGGATCCGGCACGGTGCTGGGCGAGACGGGCATCACCTGGCAGAACCGGGGCACGTCGTTCTCGTTGGACCCGCGCGGCCTCAACAGCCTGCGCCCCCACCGCCGCCCGTTCCACACGATCCAGCCGGCCATGGGCCTGCTGGCCGACGGCCGGACCATGGTCTACGGCACCATGGGCGGCGAAGGCCAGCCGCAAACCCAGGCCATGGTCTTCGCCCGCCACGTCCTGCACGGCACCGATTTGCAGGAAGCCGTCACGGCGCCCCGCTGGCTGCTGGGCCGGACCTGGGGAGCGGAGACCACGAACCTGCGCATCGAAAACCGTTTCGACCCCGCCGTCCTGGACGCCCTAAAAAAAGCCGGTCACGACCTGGAAGTCGTCGGCCCGTTCGAGGAATTCATGGGCCACGCCGGCGCCATCGTCCGCCATCCGAACGGTTTGCTGAAGGGCGCCGCCGATCCGCGCTCGGACGGCTCGGTCGCGGCGTTCTAGCCTCACCATGGACGGGATCGATATTCGCGAAAGCCTGCCCGGCGACCAGGGCGCGGTCCTGGCTCTCTACCCTCGCGCTTTTCCCGAAGAAGAGTTGCGCCCTACCGTGGCTGCCTTGCTGGACGAAACGGATGGCGTGATTTCGCTGGTCGCCCTGTCCGGTGACTTGGTCGTCGGTCACATCGTATTCACGGATTGCAACGTCGAGGATTCCGACCGGCGTATTGCCCTGTTGGGCCCTCTTTGCGTCGATCCCGGCCACCAACGTAAAGGCATCGGCCAGGCGCTGATCAGTGAAGGCATCGCCCGCATGGACGCACGCGGGGTGGCGCATGTCTGCGTCCTGGGTGATCCCAATTATTACGGCCGGTCCGGCTTTCTTCCGGAACGTGGGATATCCACGCCCTGCCCCATTCCCGAGAAATGGCGGGACGCTTGGCAATCGGTGTCAAAGGGTGAAGGTGAGAGCCGACCGAAAGGCCGGATGATCGTTCCAGCGCCCTGGCGCAACCCAACGCTCTGGTCCGACTGAGGGCCGTCTAGGACGGCCGCTTGGCCACCATGTCGATTTCGACCAAGGCACCCCGCGCCAGACCGGTGACGCCGACGGTCGTCCGCGCCGGCAGGCGGTCGGCCGGGAAGTAGGATTTGTAGAGCGCGTTCATGCGGTCGTAATCCCGTTCGAAATGGGTCAGGTAGATCCGGCAGGACAGGACGTGGGACAGATCCAGTCCCAGTTCCGCCAGAACGATCTTCAGGTTTTCCATGACGCGGCGGGTCTGCGCCTCGATCCCGTCGGGCAGCGGCGCGCCGTCGTCGTTCGGGTCCGTCGGCATCTGGCCGGTCAGTTGGATCCAGCCGTCGCATTCGACGGCGTGGCTGAACGGGGCCACCGGCACGGCGGCGTTGTCGAAGAAATGGAAGATCGGTTCTTTCGGATCGGTCGCCATGTCAGGTGTACTCCTCGTCCTCGAAAACGAAGCCGTCCAGGTCGCCGGTCTGGAAGCCCAGGTAGATCGGCCCACCGCCGGAGCGGTAGATGTTGACCTTGGCGTTGTAGACCTTGCGGGTCAGGCCGTGCTTGTCGCGCAGCAGGTAGCGTTTGACGCCGAAATCGCCGGAATCCAGGCGCTCGCCGGTCAGATAGCATTGAATGGACTCGACGTTCTCGCCGGATAGCACGATGCCTTCCAGGTTCGAAAGCGACTGACGGGTACGTTCGATGAATTCGGATGTGCCGATATGGGTGATTTCGCCGGTGTCGCCCTCGCGCATGTCGACATGGAAATCGCCGACCAGAATCTGGCCCGGCAGCGCCTGGTCGATCATTCTTGCCAATTCGATGGTCACGTCGCCGACGATATAACTGTAGACCGTCGGGCTGAGGCCCTCGGACTGGAAGAACTCATAGTGCGGACCGATGTGAAAGGCAGCGCGCAGGCGCGGCGTGGTATTCGCCTTGCCCTTCGAGCGGGCGATGGCGTTGTCGGCCAGGACCAGATGCATCAGGTGGTAGAGGTTGACGTTGCTTTCGACACTGCGGTCGCGGTTCCAGATGTAGAATCCGTCGCCGGTGGTCGAGCGCGCGAACTGGATATCCAGGTTGCGGGCCAGCATCTTGGAAAACGAGGCGTTCACCGAATAGGCCAGACTGTTCAGCTGCGTCACCTGTTCCAGCGGCGAGAACAGCGAAAACCCGACGATATCGAACAGCGCCACGGCGCCGTTGCGAATGTAGGAAATGCTGTAGCGGCGAACGACCGATTCCATCAGGTCGTTGGAAAGATCGACGCCTGGAACGAAGCTGAGTTCGATCAGGCGCGGCTCGTATCCGAAATACTTGGCGATGGTGTCGAAGCCTTCGTCGTCGGCCAGGGTATGCCCGGCGATGACTTCGTCGACGAATTGCAGGCTGTCTTCGGTTTCGCTGTCGATGGCCGTACGCGCCGCCATTTCTCCCAGGATGTAATGGGGGATGACCAACACGCGCACGCCTTTGCCCGCCGGCGTCCAGGCGAGAATGATGTTCCGGCCCAACCCCCATAGGCGGTGGAGTTCCGTGTCCAACTCCTCGACATGACTGCGGGCGGCCGCGGAAAGCTGGTCGAGGGAGGCTTGGTCCAGAACCGGGGGGCTGATCTCGGCCCTGTCCGAATGTGAATCGTTCATATACCGATCCTTCCCGGCCGCACTTACCGGCCGGGCGCCTTAAACGGCGGATTGACGTACCCAGGACGACGCCCACTCTTGACGCCCATCGGCGCAGCCGCCACCGCATTCACCCAGCCTATCCGGGTATGCGCAGTGTAGCGATCACGCCCCTGAGCGCACAAGTCGTTGATTTACTATAGTGAATCTAGCCGAAAAGTCTTAAGCGAGCTTTACCGCCGTGCCGTTGGCGCTGACGACCAGCAGGCAGGTCTTGTCGTGGGCGATGGATTCGTAATCCAGGTCGACGCCGACGATCGCATCCGCGCCCGCTTCCTGGGCCTGGGCCTGCATGTCCTCAATGGCAAAGGCCTTGGCTTTGGCCAATTCCTTTTCGTAAGAGCCCGACCGCCCACCGACGATATCGCGAATGCCCGCGAAAAAATCGCTGAAGATATTGGTGCCCATGACGGCATCGCCCGCGACGACGCCCAGATAGGCGACGATCTGGCGGCCTTCGACGGAATCCGTGGTGGTGACGATCATCTAACTTCTCCTTCAAAATGCCGCTTTGGCGCGTTGCGGCGCCGGTCGGCGCCGGGGTTCAGTAAACCGGGGGAACCCCCGCCTGTGCAAGGGCATCGGCCTGGCGCGCCTTCAATTTCTCGACATCGAAGCCGTCGATCAGGTCGTGGAACTTGCGGTGCCAGTTGATTTCCGCGTTCAGGTGGGTGAACACGCTGCCCAGCCCGATGGCCGCCCGGTCCATCAACACGAATTCGCGGGGCGGCATCACGCCACCCAATTCGCGCAGCTTCTTATGAACCTTGGCCGCGACCCCGGCCCCGTAGGACGTGCCGCCCGTTTCCTGGATCGTCTGCACCTTGTCGGCCAGCAGCGGCCCATACAGGAACCGCGCCCATTCGTTCAGCACGTCGATCATTTCTTTCGACGGTGCGGCGAACCCCCAGGTCTCGTAGGCATGAACGGCGAGCGCTTCGTCGTCGTCGCGGAGCGCGTGGTAAAGGTCGATCACAGCGCCCACGAATTCCGGGCGGAACACCCGGATACAACCGAAATCCAAAAGGTTGATCGAGGAGTCGGGACGGACCGAATAATTGCCCAGGTGCGGATCGCCGTGAATGACGCCGGTGTAATAGAAAGGCACGTACCAGGCCCGGAACATGTTCAGCGCGATGGCGTTGCGCCGGTCGGCATCGGCGCCGACGCTGTCCATCAGGGGGGCACCCGAAAGCCATGTCATCGTCAACAGCCGGTCGGTCGAGAGATCGTCCAGGACCTCGGGGACATGGACGCCTGTCTCGTCCGCCAGCATCGCGCGGTAGAGCGCCATGTTGCTGGCCTCGCGGCGGTAATCCAATTCCTCGCGCAGGCGTTCGGAAAGCTCCAGATGAATTTGCGTCGGATCGATGGCCTTGTCGTAACGGCGATAGATGGCGAACACGGCCTTCAGCTGTTTAAGGTCGGCCTCCACCGCCGACGCCATGTCCGGGTATTGAATTTTACAGGCGAGGTCCCGGCCGTCGTGGGACACCGCCTTGTGCACCTGGCCGAGCGATGCCGCCGCCGCGGCCTCGCGGTCGAACGACGCGAACCGGCCCTGCCAGTCGGCGCCCAGTTCCGTCGCCATGCGCCGGCGGACGAAGCTCCACCCCATGGGCGGCGCCGAGGTCTGCAGCTTGCGCAATTCCTGGACGTATTCTTCCGGCAACAGGTCCGGTACGGTGGCGAGAATCTGCGCGACCTTCATCAGCGGCCCCTTGAGCCCGCCCAGCGCTGCCTGCAGGTCGGCGGCATGCACGCCCTTGTCCAGTTCCAGACCGAACAGGCGATTGCCCGCCAGCCGCGCCGCCAGCCCGCCAACCGTGCCGCCGACCCGGGCGTATCGGCGGACGCGCCCGCCGACGGTGTTGCGATCCGGCGGCTGCCGGTCAGCCATAGTTCTCTCCCAGCCAATCGGCGATGTATTGCGCCGCGACCTGCCAATGTTGTTCAAGCATCACAGCATGCCCCATACCGTCGAAGATATGCGCTTGCGTTCCCAGGAAGGCCGCCGTGCCATGGACAAAGGCCAGCGGGATCAACTGATCCAACTCCGCGCCCAAAACCAGCACCGGCTTCTGGCGCAAGCCACCCAGCGGCGGCACCATCACGGCATGCATATCGATCACCGCAAGGCGGCTTTCCATCTGAAACCGGGGCGTCAGACGGTCCGAGGTTTCCTTCGGCACATGGTCGTCGAAGATCGCATCGTGCAGGGCGTCCAGGCCGTCCTTCGGCGCGCCGAAGGATTGAATGCGGGCGATTTCCCAGATGAGCATCGGTTTCGCCATCGCCAAGGCGACCGAGGGACCGGCAAGACCCGTGGGCGGCACGGTCGACATCAAGACCGCCCCCGCGATATCGCGTTCCAGCGCCACGCGCTGGGCGATGAACC
>NZRL01000033.1 GCA_002696205.1 Rhodospirillaceae bacterium
CAGCACCACCGTCGCCCGGTAATAGGGCTTGCCCGCATCGTCGGTGAAGGTCCCGGCCGAGACTTCGCGCAATTCGCCGCCGACGCGCCCCGTGCGGTCCGATCCCGCGCCCGTTACCTGAACGGCGACCGGCTGGCCGATCACGACGCGCCCGATATCGCGGGGGGCGACGCGGATTTCCGCGACCAGATCGTCGTCCACGGGCACGATCTCCATGACCGTCGCCCCGGCCGGGACGATCCGGTCCTTGGCATAACCGCCGATGCCCTTGACGAAGCCACGCACGGGCGCGCGGATTTCAAAGGCCGCGACACGGGCCGCCAACTGCTTCACTTCTTCTTCCGCCTGGGCCAGCCGGGCGGTCACCAAGCCCAACTCGGCAAGAGCTTCCGCGCGGGTCTCGCTCTCCAGGTCTTCCAACTGCGCCTGGGCCTCGCTGACGGCTTCGTTCAGTTTCTCGCGTTTGGATATCAACGACGCCAAATCGCCGCGTACGTCGGCGACCTGCCGCCGGACGTTCAACAGCATGATCTTGGGGCTCAACCCCTTGCGGAACAGTTCCTCGCGCATGGCCAGTTCCTCGGCCAAAATTTGCGCCCGGCGGGTCAGGGTCTGTTCGTCGCCGTCCAGGCGCTGCAGGTCCGTGCGCCGTTGCTGAATGCGCGATTCCAGGATGATGCGGCGGTTTTCCTGGGCCCGCAGATGGCCGTTGTAGATCGACCATTGATCCTGCACCAGGCTTTGGAATTGCGGGTCGGCGAAACCGAAATTGGGTTCCCGCGCCTCGCCGATGGCGCGCAGGCGTTCGGCCTTGAGCCGAAGCGCCGCTTCCTCGATCCGCGCCTGCTCGTACCTCGCCTTGATCTGGGCCGGGTCGAGGCGCAGCAGAACGTCGCCCTGCTCGACCAACTGGCCTTCCTTGGCCAGGACTTCCTGGACGACGCCGCCTTCCAGGTGCTGGACGGCGCGGACCTGCCCCGCCGGAATGACCGAGCCGCTGGCTTCGACCGTTTCCTGAACCTGTGCGAAGGCCGCCCATAAACCGACCGCGACGACGACCACGACCAGCGCCGCGATGGCGCCGCGCGACATCAGACGGCGGCGTACCTCGGCGGCGGAGGCAGTGCCGTCCTCAAAACTGGCCAGGGCGGCGCCCGGCTCTGCCGGCGCCTGGGTCTCGGACGTATAGGGCGGGGTGACGGGGGTCTGGTTCATTGCTCGGTCAAAGTCTGGCCGACCCGCCCCTCGTCGTAAAGCTGTTGCAGGACTTGGGCCGAGGGGCCTGCGCCCCGGGTCCGCCCACCATCGAGCCATAACACGCGGTCGGCCAGGCGGATGATCTGCGGCCGGTCGGTGGCGACGATCACCGTCGTCTCGCCGCGCAATTGTTCGATGGCCGCAAGCAAGGCCTGTTCACCCGCCGGATCCAGATGCCGTTCCGGTCCGTCCAGCAGCAACAGCCCGCTTTGCCGCAGATACCCCCGGGCCAGGGCCAGGCGTTTCAGGAACCCCGGGTGCGGATCACGGGTGAACGGCGTCATGTCGACGGCCAGCCCGAACCTACGGTTGGCGCCGATCCCGGTTTCCATGACCCGGATATCCTCCATCACACCGGCCAGGGTACAGGCATCCTGGATGTCGACGTCGGAGGCGACCGGGTTCATCAGGCGCAGGTTGTCCTCGATCGACAGCGGCAGGAATTCCGGCGTTTCCGGCACGTAGGCGACGGATTGGCGCAGTTGCAACGGATCGAACTGCGCGGCTTCGATGCCGTCCAGGCGGGCATGCCCGGCACTGGCGGGCTGCAGACCGGCGAGAACCTGCAACAAGGCCGATTTGCCGGATTGATAATCGCCGACCACGGCGACGACCTCGCCCGGATCGGCGTAAAGCGAGACGTCGTCCAAGGGCATCTCGACGCCGCTCAGGGGCGCGGTGGACAGGCCGCTGACATCGACGTGACCGGCCAGACGGCGCGGTGCCGCCGAAGGTGCCGCCAAGCCGCGTTCCGGTTGCATCGCCTGGAGTTTCCCAAGTTGCGCCAGCCCGCACCAGATGCGCGCGGCCTCGCCGCTCCGGGCCAGCAGGCGCGACCCGGCCCCCATTGCGGCCCAGGTCAGCAACAAGGCGGCAGCAAGACTTCCGGCACTCATGCCGCCGTCGGCCACCTGATAGGCCCCGGCGGCGGCGGTCGCCGCCACCGTCACACCGGCAATCCATCGGCCCAGGATGCCCGCCAGACGCCCCCGCCCCGCCGCGGCGCGGGCGGCGGCATCGGCGGCCGCTTCGCTTTGTTCAAGACTGTTCGCGAAGGTCTCATCGCTGCCCGCGTTGCGGGTCGCGTCGGCGACACGGGCGAAATCCCGGCGCCGTTGAAGAAATCCGCCGAGCGCGCGGACGGCCCGCGCCTGGGCCGGACGGGCCAGACCGCCCATAACCGCCCCGGCGATCACCAAAGCGAACACGCCCAGGATCGGCAGGCCGACCAGAGACAGATTCAAAACCGCGATCCCGGCAAGCGCCACCAAGGCCGCCGGGAGATCCGCATAGGCCAGGGCCAGACGGGCCACCGGCCCGGCGCCACCGGCCCGGAAATCGTCATACCGCACCCGACGCGCCCCGGCCGAGGCCCGGCGCTGCGCACCCGGTGGCAGGAACAAGGTCCGCGTCAATGCCCAAAGGCCCAGGGCATCGGGCAGCCCCGCAACGGGGCGCCCGACCATGCTGTCACGGAGTGCGCGAAGCGGTGCCTCGACCAGCAAAGCCAGGGCCGCCGCCCCGGCAAAAAACAGAATCATCGGCAGCGAACCCGAAGGCACCGCATGGTCGAGTGCGATCAGCAGCAACATCGGCCCCGCCAACGCCAACCCGCCCGAGATCAGCGAGGTCAGGGCCAGAGCGACCGGCCGCGCCTTGAGCCGTGACCAGATCAACGCCAGCGGCCGATCCGGCAGATCGGCGCCTGCGCCCTGGGTCTGGGCCGCATCGGGATCGACCGCAGTGAAGACATAGGCCGTGCCCGCGCGGCCGTCCCGGGCGATGGGACGGCGCGTGCGGCTCGCCCCGTCGAACCCGGGCAGGCCGTTCTGATCGAAGGATTTGAGAACCAGGGCGTCGCCCTGCGGCGTCACGAACAAGGCAGGAAAATCCTGCGGCCCCAATTCATTGAGACGGGCCTTCACACGGCGGCAGCGGAACCCCAATCGGCCCATGACCTCGGCCGCGCCCTCGCCGGTCAAGGCAGCGCCCAGTTCCGGCAGTGCCTCCGCGATCTGACGCGCGGCGCCGTTCCAATTCAAGGCATCGAGCAATTCACGCAGGCAATGGGCGACCGGCGTTCCGCCCGCCAATTCCGCCGCCGTCATCCAATCGTCGGGCCGGTCGACGGCCTCGGACAGGGCTTCTTCCAATTCGCGGGGGGTCGGCGGGACCTCTTCCGGCTCGGGCTCGGCAATGTCCACGGCGGCCTCGGGCGGCAGCGGCATCAGGGGCGGCGGGAGTACGGCGGCCTGATCCATCGCCTCGATGCGTTCCAGGCGCAGGGCGCGCCACGCAGTCGCCGGCTGTTCGCCGGCAGTGGCAGTATCGGCGGGCGACGTGCCCTCCTCCACCCCGTCAATCTCCGCCCCGGCCACGGCATCGCCGTCCGCATTGATCGCACCGGCGGCCAGCGCCCGTTTGAACAGGTCGTCGGAAGCTTCGAAACGGGGCAGACCGCGCGCCATATCAGACCGATCCCTGCGGCCCGTCGCCGCCGTCGTCTTCGTTGCCGCCGTCGTCCATCGCCGCGTCGCCGTCTTCGGCGTCGTCGTCCTGGCCCGCGCCGATCTCCGGCGCCGGCTGCAGGTCGTCCAGATCGATCTGCCGTTCCGCCAGGGCGCGCAGGCCCGGCTGGTTCGACGCGAAGACGATGGTTACCCGGCCCTTCAGACGTTCCAGAACTTCGGAAAAGACCCGCAGGTCCTGGCTGTCCAAATTCTCCGTCGCGTGGTCCAGCAACAGAACCTTGGGCTTGAACGCAAGTGCACGGGTGATCGCCAGATGCTGGCGGAACCCAGCGGGAAAACCGGCGGCGCCGCCTTCAAGTCGGGTGTCGAACCCTTCGCGCAGCCCCGCCGCCTTGACGTCCAACCCTGTCAGGCGCGCGGCACCCAGGGCGTCGGCGGCACGGCCCGCGTCGAAGCCGGTGAGATTTTCCATCAGCGTCCCGGGCAGCACGTCGCCCATCGGCGGGACGTAAGCGATCTGTCGGTGAATGCTGTCCGGCGCATGGGCCGCAAGGTCGTAATCGTCGGCGGAGACCCGCCCGGCACCAGGTGCCTCCAGCCCAGCCATCAGGCGCAGCATGGCCGTCTGCATCTGGATGTCGCCACCGGTGATCAGCACCGTATCGCCGACCTTGATCTCGATCCGCACGCGGTCGAACATCAACCGCGCAACCGGGCGGATGCCGTCGGCGGGGGCCTCGAAGGTGACCCGGTCGATCATCAGATTGCCGGTTAGACGCGGCAACGGCGGCAGTCTCATCGGTTTTTCGGAGGGCACAGCGGCTTCGGCGCTACGCGTTGCCGCCCAGCCGGCGGCGCCGCGATAGGCGGCGCGCACGGCCGCCCCGGCGATCAGCACGCCGGCGACCAGTTGGCCCAGGGTGATCAGGCCGTTCAGACAAAGCACCGTCGCCAGCGAGACGGTCAGGATCAAGGTAACGCGGTCGATCAGGGTTTCCGCCTGGGCCGCGACGGCGAACGGGCGAACCGTCGCCCGGGCGGCCAGGGCATCCTGGCGTGCCGCGCGCTCGGCCCGGCGCAGCACGAGGTTCTCCGCCCCCATGGCCTTGATCGTCCAGATCGCGTCCAGGATACCGGCGCCGATGGTGTCCTTTTCGGCATACGACCCGCTGGCATCCACCGCCCGGCGCTGAACCCCATATCCGATCAGCGCGGCGACAAGGCCCAACAGAACCGCGGCCCCCGCCAGCACGCCCGCGACATAGGCCAATCCGGCATACAGGATAGGCAGCCCCGCCAGGGTCATGGCGGCCGGCGGAAACACATCGTCCTGCCGCCCGGCGGCGCCGGGTGCGCCGGCCAGCACGCCCGCAAACAGATCGAGCAACCCGCGCAGCGCCAACAGCACGCCCGCCGCGATGGCCAGCGGGACGAGTTCGTCCGGCCGCGCCGCCGGAAGCGCGCGGTCGAAAACCTGCAGTACGAGAACGGGAACGGCGAGCCACAACAGGGCGCGGATCAGACCGGCGAGCGCAAGGTCCCAGCCCACGCCCCGAACGGACGCAGGGCGCAAGACCGCGCCGAAGGTCTCTCCCCTTGGAACCATGTCACCCCAGTTCTGTCGGCCCGTTTACCCAGATGCCGCGGATGGGCCGTCATCCAAGGCTCAGCCTAGTCTTCAGGGGTTAACATTCCACTACCCCACGGGTCGGTCCGATAAGGCGGTAGCCCCTGAAAAATCAGGATAAAACCAAGACAAATACCAGGGCGAATCTACGACTTTATCGCCGCGCCGCCAACTGCTGGGCGATCAACAGCCGCGCCATGGTCATGGCGGCCTTGCGGCTCATGCCGGGGAACATGCGCTTGTGGTACAGCGTGCGGACCAAAATCTCGTCGCCCGCCGAAAGTTTGCGAAGGGTATCGTGGTCGCTGAAAATCGACGGCCGCAGGATATCGGAATCGTTGGGCAGGCCCAGGGATTGGGTCAATTCCTCCAACAGGCAATGATCGATCAGGCGCCCGTCGCGGTCCGTGTTGACGACGACGAAGGCGCGGTCCAGCGCCCCCATGCGCCCGCCCGCGAAGGAGAGGAAATAACAGCCGCCGGGCGCCGCCAATTCCTGCTGCAACTTCGGCTGAACGCCGGGGATCGGCACCTTGGACAGAAGGTCGCGCGGCGTGAACACAATGGTCAGACGCGGCCGTGTCTTGGTCGCGATGGAATCGACGAAGGTCAGGCCCGTCAGCCCCTCCAGGTTTCGCAGGTGACGCCAGGCGAACTTCACCCAGAAATCCTTGGCCGCGACAGGTTTCAGGTCTTGATCGCCCTCGCTCAGGAACTGGGTCATGTTGACGCCGATCTGCGCCGTGTCCCAGCGCAGCAATTTGCTGCGGGCACTCAACACCTTGCTTTCGGACCCGAAGGCGATGATCTCGAACGCCTTGAGAAGTTCCCCGATTTCCGGATTGTCGCCGTCGGCACGCGCCGGCGACACGGCCACTATCAAGGCCGTGGCAATGCCGACAGAGAAGCCGAAAAATCTTTTTATATCAATGAAATGCTTGGATAGGCGCATGCGAGGATTCCGGTCGGACCCGTGACGGGTCAAGACGGGAACGGCCCGCCGCCGCCCCATCGGTGATCCGCCGCAGTCTACTGCGTCAGGGTCCAGGACCGAAGCATGGATTCCGCGACCGGCCGAAAGTCGTCGAACGCCTTGTCCGGCGCCGTGAAGGACCAGACATGAGCGATCTTGCCGTCCGGACGCGGCACGACGACCGCCCATTTGCGGTAAGTGGTGCCGGAATAGTCGTAGCGGGCGATGAATTGCGAGCCGGGGGATTCCGCCAACTTGCCCTCGCCCAGGACCGTCAGGTGCTGCGTCCCCTGGTCCAGCGCCTTCAACAGGTCCGCCGTGGCGATGGAGGCCGACTCGTCGCTGGACTGCGCACCCGCCGGATTGACGTTCTGCACGGAGACGACGGCGTCGTGGGATGCCTGGCCTTCCGGCCCGCTGAACGACGCGGAAAAGGCGGTCGGCTTGGTGACCTCCCATTCCTTGGGATAATCGATCAGAAAGCCATACCCGGGATCGGTGAAACGATGCATGTCCGGTGCCGGGGTCGCGGCCTGGCTCGGCGCGGGCCGACCAGCGGCGAAGGAATCGACGGTTCCGCCCGCCCGGACGGGCACCCGGGCCATCGTCTTGTCCGGCCCGGACTGCGCGACAGGCGCCGCGGCCGGGCGTTCGCCGGGACCCGGCTTGAAGTTACCGAGCACCCAATCGAAATTCCGTTCCTGATCGGCATAAAGATCGAGCGGCGCGGTGAAGGTGAATACGAAATCGGTGTTATTGCCGCGGGCGATGACGACGCGCGTCCGCGTGCGGTGGCCCTGATACATTGCATCAATCGCCGGAAGCCCCGAAAGCACGGTTTCGGCGGAACCCAGCTTGCGCTGCCAGGGGCCGCGTTCGCCGAGATACCGGGTTTCAAGACGCGCCAGCATATTGGGCAGCGGTACGGCGGGATTGGCGTCGCCCGTCTGCGTGTTCATCACATATCCTCGGGGCGACCGCACGGCGACGTGCATTTCCTCGCCGCGATGCGCGACGGCGACACCGGCCGGAATCGGCAACTGAAAGCCCCGCACCGGATGGGTGAACAGGCTGGGCTCTTTCGTCATCTGGACGTCTGGTGCTGCACCCGTGGCCTGCCCGCCCGGCGCAGCAGGTGTCGTCGGCACGGGAATCGGCTGCACGCCCTGGCGGTCCAACGGCAAGGCCACACCGGGACGATTGATCGCGTCGCCGGTGATCCGACCGGCGTCCGAAGCCTGGGCGGGGCCGGTCCCTGCGGTCAGCCCGAAACAGACGCCAGCCGACAGAACGGCACCGAGAATCGTGCTGCCGAGCAGCCGCTTGACCAGGTGGGCGGAATGATCGTGCGCCATGGAACGTCTCCGGTTTCGGCGTTTCATCATTGGGCGATCCTAGGATATCCGGGTAAACGACCTGTTAACCAAAACCGGCGTATTGGAGATTCCACGGTGAACAATTCCGGCTGATTTTTCGGTCGTCCGGGCGTAAAATGCTGCCGTTCCTGCCGGGTCGGACCGACCCGGCGTTCAGGTTCCCGATTGGGGTAAACGATGGCCCGTATCAAGGACGATTACCGCGCCCTCTCCGGCACAGAAAAAGCCGCGATCTTCCTGCTGTCTCTGCACCAGGATCAGGCGGCCATGCTATTCGAACGCATGGACGACGAGGAAATCCGCGAGCTTTCCGCCGCCATGTCGTCGCTGGGTAACGTCCATTCATCGGTCATCGAACGCCTGTTCGTCGAATTTGCCGACAAACTGTCCTCCGCCGGCGGCCTGGTCGGCTCCATCGACGCCGCCGAACGCCTGCTCAACGCCGCCCTCTCGGGGGAACGTGTCGACGCCATCATGGAAGAAATGCGCGGCCCCGCCGGCCGCACCATGTGGGACAAGATGGGCAACGTGAACGAAGCCGTTCTCGCCAACTATCTGAAAAACGAA
>NZRL01000034.1 GCA_002696205.1 Rhodospirillaceae bacterium
CAGGACGCGCGGTTCATGGTCGTCGCGACCCCGGCGGGCGTCACCCTGGCCCCGGAAGGCGGCGCCCACCAATCCGTCGCCACGCCGATGATCGGCATGGGGCAGCCGGGCCTGGCCTATTTCGAGCCCGCCTATGCGGACGAACTGGAAGTCATCATGCGCTGGGGTTTCTCCCATATGCAGGCGGATGACGGCGGGTCGGTCTACCTGCGCCTTTCGACCCGGCCGATGGAACAGATCGAACGCAAGATGGACACCAAGCTGGGCGACGAGGTGATCGCGGGCGCCTATTGGCTCTCGAAACCGAAATCCAAGGACGCGGGCGCCATCGTTTATACCGGCGTCCTGGCGCCGGAGGCCCAGGCGGCGGCTGCCCTCGCCAAATCGGGCGGGCCGGGCGTGCTCGCCGTGACCTCGCCGGATCGGCTCTATTCCGACTGGCGCAAGAAGGGTGCCGAAAGCCACGCGGCCAAGCTGCTCTCGGCCCTCAACCCGGGGACCAAGCTGGTCACCCTGATCGACGGCCATCCGGCGACCCTCAGCTGGCTGGGCGGCGTGATCGGTCAGCGAGTCGAGGCACTGGGCGTCGAAAACTTCGGGCAATGCGGCACGGTCGGCGATCTCTACCGGGAATACGGCCTCGACGCCGCCGCGATCCAGGCCGCCTACAAGGAATAACCGCCCGGCGCGATATCGCGGTTTACCTTGTGGCAATTGGGGTGATAGAACATCGCCCCTGCCGACGGCGCTGCGCGCCGGACCACGAAGCGTTGCGGGCGTGGCGGAACTGGTAGACGCGCTGGATTCAAAATCCAGTTCTGGTGACAGAGTGGGAGTTCGATTCTCCCCGCCCGCACCATTTTACCTGGCGAGCAACTGCGCACATCAAAGTGCGGGGGATCGATCAGGCAAACTAGCATTGACATGCTCGACAAGTGTTTTGCCAATCCAGGTTGCCAAATCTACGGGTACTGCGTTTCCGATAAGGCGTCCAATCCGAGCAAAGCTGATAGGCTCAGAATGCGGCAGAAAAGAATAGTCCTCGGGGAATCCCTGAAGCATGGCCGCTTCTCGTAAGCTTATCGCCCTATCCTGCTCTGGATGACCAAAGCGGCCATTCCCAAACCCAAAGCTCTGGGTCGTAATTGTTGGTGCTGCGGTATCCCACTCCATACGGCCATAGACCGATGGAAAAGTGCTTCCCGAAGGTCGTTTGTGGCAAGGGGAGAGCAATTCTTGAGGCCAATCCCTCCAAGATCCGCCAGGGTGCGATGCCCTGATCCTCAGTAGGTTCAATTCGCTTAATCGGCTTGAACGATGTAAAGGGTCCTTCCGGGCAACTTCCCCCGCTGAAATTTTAGATAGGCCACCAATCACATCGCGAACAGTCTTTGGCTTTACTTCTTCCTTTTTGAATTTGATTGGGCCAAGGCGTGATGCCAGTAATACAAGGCGCTTCCGCGTCTGTGGAAGCCCAATTTTTTGACATTCGACTATTTGCCAATCAATCCAGTAGCTCTTCAATTTCCCAAGTAATTTTTCGAAGACCTCTTGTTGAGCAAGTGGTGGGACATTTTCCATCGTGACTAATTCAGGATTGATAGCCTCGACTAAGTCCGCGAATTTTTCGACCAGTCTCCAATTTTCAATCCGGCCCAACCTATGTCGTGATTGGAGAGGACTATTTGAAGCTCTGGAGTATGTTGAAAATGGTTGGCATGGAGCACAGCCGGCTAAGAGCCTTATCTCACTATTTCCGAAAGCATTTCGTATGACGTTTGGGTCCAGAGTAGATACATCAGCCTGAATGAATTTGGCGCGTGTATTTGTCTCGATTGGATGGCGGCTAGCAATATCAATATCAATGCCCAGGCGAACATCGATACCTGCTTGCTGCAATCCATACGTCAACCCACCTGCGCCGCAGAACAAGTCGACACCACTTATGGAGCCTTTTACATTCATTGTTCTGTGACTACGTAGGCTTGCTGGTCCACATGGGTTTCGAACGCTTCTGCGACGTGTCCCATGTATGAAAAAGTCACTTCGGAAAGTTCTTTAATCCTGGCAAGCGTCAGGTCGTTGGCCCCTTCCTCAAATGAGCGTCGCCCATGCGCTATCGCATTTCTACGATCTGCGAGAAACTCCATGGGAGATTTGTCGGCGAATTCCGGCCTTGGAGCAATACGTCGCCACATTTCTTCGGGAAGTTGGAAGTTGACTTGGAGCCTTTCTGCAAAGGTCGCAATCAGTTTGTCGGACCAAGTGCCCGAAGGTTTTTTAAGTTGCTGATTCCCCAAGGGTGTTCTTTGGAGCAACAAAATTGATGCGCTGTGGAGTATCTCCAGGCGAGAATCTTCAGAACCCTCAACGCCTATCGCTGCATTCTTTCGAAGCCATTCACGGAGTGTGTGACTCGTCCATTCACCTGGGGAAGTTTGGCCAATTGCCTCACCTATGGACTCGATAGTTCGATTCATTATTGCTTCAACGATATTGTAAAGATGGACGATCAGCCCTGATTTCATCGTTAGTAGGTGTCTGGCAGAAAGGGCAGTTTCGCCAATTGACGCCTCTCCTTCCAATATCCTTTGCTCAAGAGCAAGAGCGAGTGAAAAATGCGTGTCGAACTCTTCCTCTCGAACGTCCAAAGCTGTTCGCAAGCCTGTCATTGGGCGAGCAAAATCGACTTTATAAGGTCGATCCTTCCTTCAAGCTTAGAGCGTACATTTGCGCCATCTGATACTACGACCCTATCGAAATCTGCATCCACCATCCGTGTCGCTACTTCTTCGGGGGTTATTCTCAGATCTGGTTGTTCTCTGAGAGCAAGGGCGGAGCCAACAGAAATCGCCTCGAATCGAACCCGCGGTATGGTGCGACCTCGTTCGCTCTTTTGAAACCTGTTCTCAAAGGTGTTCTGGACGAAAGTTAGCATCTGCTCGAATTCTTGCCGCATCTCGCGGATTGAGTCTGGGGATGCTTCTGCGAGCTGATTTGCAGATTTTAAGTAATCATATAAGAACTTTTTGGGGCGATCTCGGTAGCCAGGGAATCGGCCATTTTCAGTTTCATTGGTATTTGTATACGCAAAAAATCTCGTCACCAATTCTTCGCGTTCGCGTTGATTTATCGCCTTTTCAGTGAGTGGGGTCATTTCGACAAATTGATCAGATTCCGCCAACTCTTTTATCAATTCGGTCACTGGCCCGGGGATTGAGCCTCTTCGGATTTCTGCTTCGTTGGCGATCGTTCCAGTTCGATTGATTCTCGCAAACATCTCTGCCCTAGTTGAAGGGTCCGTCTCTGTATCGAGAATAATGGTTCTGATAGTTACGTCTTCTAGTTTGTTTTTTCTATCGGTAGGCAAATGCTCGAACTGAAATCCATTCAATTCTGGAATTAGTGTAAGCTCCCTAAGCCGTAAATTTTCTTTTAGAAATGCGCGCATTGCACGCATTCTTTGTGAGCCGTCTACTATTTCCATCCGACCGCCAGCCGTCTGGTAGAAAAACATAAATGGTATCGGCAATCCCACCAGCAATGATTCAATGAACTGGGACTTTTGCTCGTCATTCCAAGCTAGTTTTCTCTGGTACTCAGGTACAAAATATCGATCGTTCTCGTCATCGGTGAAACGATTTACATACAGAGATACAGGGTACTCAGCGATTGTAAATTTAACCTGCTTAGCAACAGTCGCTATTGCGTCCTCCGCTGTTCTCAACGCGTCTGGGGTGGGTGCCTTGCTCCGAGAATTTGGCACGATTGATCCTCCTCCTGACCTCTCAAATATGTCTGAATGCAGCCCTCAATCACCAAAAAGTTGAGTGCTTCGTTTGGATTCTTTTATGCGGAATTAGCCCTATATTGAAGGGAAATAGCGAAAGCTCTGAGTGCAGGATAGGTGGTTGCTCCTGGCAGTTCCGTGCCGGATGTCATCAACTCGTTAGGCCCATCAATATTCATTGGCGTCCAATACGCCGCCTATTGAACTTAATTACGCCCGCGCGCGGGCCTCTTCGACCAGGGTCAGGCGCCACATTTCCCGTTCGTACTTCTGATAATCGAAGCCGGTGCCGGAATGGATGGTCGACCGATTGTCCCAGACGACGATGTCGCCGGCCCGCCATTGCCATTTCACGGTGAACTCGGGGCCGGTGACGGTCGGCAGCATGTCGCGCCAGATCATCACGCTGTCGTCCTCGACGCCTTCCAGGTCCCACAGGTCCAGGTCCTCGGCCGCCACTTCCTGGCCGATCGGCACGATGGCGCAGGTCGAACTGTTGAGGCCGTAAAGCGCCGGTTTGCCGGTGACCGGATGGCTCAGGACCAGGGGCACCCGCTGCGGCGGGTTGGCCTTGCGCTGTTCCGGCGTCAGGACCGGGTATTCCGGGGAATAGCTGTTGATCTTTTTGTCGTGATGGGCGAGCGAGCAGACGGCTTCCAGGCCGTCCAACTTGCGCCGTTCGGCCTCCGGCATGGCGGCATAGGCGCCCTGCATGTCGGCGAACAGTGTTTCCGAGCCCTCGGGCGGGGCCTTGCGGCAATGAAAGACCGAGCCGACGGGCGGGCGTTCGCGGAAGGTCGAATCGGTGTGCCAGACGGGCCGCCGCGTTTCCGGGTTGTAGCGGATGTCGTCGTCGCTGCTCAGTTGCGGGACCTGCAGCAATTGCGCCGCCGCCTTGCCGTCCTTGTGGCGGATGTTGCCGATGCGCAGAATCGGGAAGCCGGGGACGGTCTTGTCCTCGCGCGCGGCCTGGGTCTTCTGTTCGATGACGCCGAAGACTTCGGACCAGGCGACCAGCGCCTCGGGCGCCAGATCCGCCAGGGCGTCGCCGCGCACGGCCATAAGGCCGCCGTGGTCGAGCCAGAGGCTCCGGGCCCAGGTCTGAAAATCGGGATCGGCGAGGTCCGCCGGGGTGACGTTTTCGATGGCGATGCCGAAATCGCCGTTCAAGGGCGTGGTCGTATGTTTCATCGGTGATTTGCTTTCGATTGGATGTTTCCTGAGAAAAGGATACGCCGACGCCGGGCAAAATCAAAATACGGCGGCGGGCGCCCCGCCAACCGCCTTGTCCGACTTTCCATTGCCCGCCTTTCCATTGCCCGCCTTTCCATTGTCAGGTTTCCCGCCGGCTGATAGAAGCGCGCGAACCTTCATAGACGGGATTCGCCGGGCCATGCTGCGCCGCCTTTACGACCGTACCCTGGAACTGGCCGGGCACCGCCATGCCAAGGGCTGGCTGGCCGGGGTCAGCTTCATCGAAAGCTCCGTCTTTCCCATTCCGCCCGACGTGCTGCTGATCCCCATGGTCCTGGCCGACCGGGCGCGGGCCTGGCGGATCGCCTTCATCTGCACCGTCGCCTCGGTCCTGGGCGGGCTGCTGGGATACGCCATCGGCGCCTTCCTGTTCGAACAGGTCGGCCGCCCCATGCTGGAATTTTACGGCTACGCTGCCAAGTTCGATCAATTCCGTGCGACTTACGCCGATTGGGGCGCCTGGGCCGTGTTCATCGCCGGGGTTACGCCGTTCCCGTACAAGGTCATCACGATCCTGTCGGGCGTCGCCTCGCTGGATATCTGGGTGTTCTGCATCGCGTCCGTGCTGGCGCGGGGGCTGCGGTTCTATCTGGTCACGGCGCTGCTGTGGTATTTCGGGGAGCCGATCCGCATCTTCATCGAAAAGCGCCTGGGCCTGCTGTTCACGATTTTCTGTATCCTGCTGGTCGGCGGCTTCGTTCTGATCAAGTTCGTGATATAGAAGGGCCATGCTGGCCGTTCTCGACGACCCCAAATTGCAATCCTGGTATCCGGCGGCCCTGTTCGCCGTCTGTGTCGCGGCCTTGGGCCTGGCGCTGCATGCGCAATGGGTTCTCGGGCTGGAGCCCTGTAATCTCTGCCTTTATCAACGCGTTCCCTACGGGCTGGTCGGCCTGTTCGCCGGTGCGGCCATGGTGCGGCCCGATCCGGCGGCGCGCCGCGCGGTCGTCTGGCTGGCGGCGGTGTCCTTCGCCGCCGGGGCGGCGGTCGCGGTCTATCACGTCGGAGTGGAACAGCATTGGTGGGCATCGGCGGTCTGCGGCGGCGACGTGTCCAGCGTCGGATCGACCAAGGATTTGCTGGCGGGGCTTTCCGCGAAGCCGGAAAAATCCTGCGATGCGGTGGACTGGACCTTTCTTGGATTGTCCATGGCGACCTATAATGCGGGCGTCTCCGCCGTTCTCGCCATCGCATGCTGGGCGGCGGCGACACGCATGAAGCGGGTATGACCGGAGAGGCAGATTGACCACGGACCGTCCCGAAAAACCCCGGCGCATGCCGGGCGACCCTTCCAAGACCGAAATGGTCGAACGCATGATCCGCGTCGACCATGCGGGCGAATACGGCGCCGTGCGCATCTACGAAGGCCAGATGGCCGTCCTGGGCGAGACCAAAAGCGGCCCGGTCATCAAGCATATGGCGGAACAGGAAGAGGTCCACCTCGCGACCTTCAACGATCTCGTCGCCGACCGCCGGGTGCGGCCGACGGCGCTGTTGCCGCTGTGGCATCTGGCGGGTTTCGCGCTGGGTGCGGGGACGGCGCTGATGGGCGAGAAGGCGGCCCATGCCTGTACCGTCGCCGTCGAAGAAGCCATCGACGAACATTACGCGGCGCAGATCGCGGCGCTTGACGGCGAAGGCGAAGAGGGTCTGCGCGAGACCTTCGAAAAATTCCGCCAGGAAGAATTGGAACACCACGACACGGCGCTCGACATGGGCGCCGAGGAAGCCCCCGGCTACGACCTGTTGAAGGGCGCGATCAAACGCGGCTCGAAACTGGCGATCTGGCTGTCGGAGCGGATCTGATCCGGCCCGAGGCTTTCTTCATAGACAACAATCCCCCCCAAAACGATCCATCCAGAACACGCATAAGGAAACAGACGATGAAGGCAGTTGTGTTTGCGGGCGACCGCAAGGTCGATCTCATGGACTTTCCCGACCCGCACCCGGGTCCCGGCGAAGTGGTCCTGCAGATCAAGGCATCCGGTATGTGCGGCAGCGACCTGAAGTACTACCGCAATCCGGCGGGCACCCCGACCCTGGGGTTGGGCGAGCGCAAGGGCCCGATCATCGCCGGGCATGAACCCTGCGGCGTCGTCGTCGAAGTCGGTGAAGGCGTGACCGAGGCCCAGGCCAAGGTCGGCGACCGCATGATGGATCACCACTATTCCGGCTGCGGCGTATGCAAGCATTGCCGCACCGGCTGGTCGCAGATGTGCATCGACGGCATAACCGTCTACGGCACCACCGGTCACGGCGCCCATGCGGAATACATGAAGGTGCCCGCCCATACGCTGGTCAAGCTGCCGGACGATCTTTCCTTCACCACGGGGGCTGCGATTTCCTGCGGCACGGGCACGGCATATGGCGCGCTCAAGCGCCTGGACCTGGCGGGTGACGAGACCATCGCCATCTTCGGCCAAGGCCCGGTCGGGCTCAGCGCCACGCAACTGGCCAAGGCCATGGGGGCGCGGGTCATCGCGCTCGACGTCATGGCCGAGCGGCGCAAGCTGGCCCAGGACTTCGGCGCCGATTTCGTCATCGACCCGACGGAACACAACGATCTGGTCTCGGCGATCCGCGATCTGACGAACGGCGAAGGCGTCCACAAATCCGTGGATTGCTCGTCCAACGCCCAGGCGCGGGCCGACGCCGTGCGTTGCCTGCGGGCCTGGGGCGTCGCCTGTTTCGTCGGCGAGGGCGGCCAGGTGACGCTCGACGTGTCGCAGGACATCCTGCGCCGCCAGGTCTCGGTCGTCGGTTCCTGGACCTTCTCCAAGAACGGTCAGGCCGATTGCGCGGCATTCGTTTCCGAACGGAACATCGACGTCGACCGGCTGTTCACGGACCGCTACACCCTGGACCAGGCCGACGAGGCTTACCGCCTGTTCGAGACCCAGACGACGGGCAAGGGCGTGTTCGTCATGGATTGATGCCGGTCGCGCGCGGGCCGGAGCGTGGCCCGCGCTTGCGATCTGCGTGGATCAGGCGTCGTCGTCGGCGGGATCCCCGCCGACGGGACCCCGCCGAAGCGCCTTGATCACGCCATGCAGGGAGCGGACTTCCTGTTCCGTCAGGCGGGCACGCCCGAACAGGTTGCGCAGATTGCGGACCATCACCGGCGCGCGTTCCGGCGGCTTGAGGAAGTTGCAGGCGTTCAATTCCCGTTCCAGGTGTTCGAACAGGAAAACCAGTTCCTCGTGATTGGCGGGGCGCGTCGTCTTGGGCATGGTCATGTCTTCGTCGGGCACGTCGATGCCCCCCAGCCGCCATTCATAGCTGACCAGAAAGACCGCCTGGGCAAGGTTGAGGGACGAGAACCCGGGGTTCAGCGGCGCATTCAGGATCGCGTCGGCAAGGGCCACGTCCTCGTTGGAAAGCCCCTTCGCTTCCTTGCCGAACAGGACGCCCGTCCGCGCGCCGGACGCTTGATGGGCGGTTCGAATCTCTTCGGCGGCACGGCGCGGCGTCAGCACCCGCTTGGTCATGTCGCGGGATCGTGCCGTGGTGGCGATCACCAGATTCAGGTCGGCGACGGCCTCTGCCGTCGTCTCATAGACGCGCACACCGTCGATCACGATGTCGGCCCCGGACGCGGCGGCGCGGGCCTGTTCGCTGGGCCAGCCGTCGCGGGGGGCGACCAGGCGCATTTCCGTCACGCCGCAGTTCAACATGGCGCGGGCGGACATGCCGATGTTCTGGCCCAACTGCGGTTCGACCAGGACGATCACGGGCGCGCTCGCGCCGTCGATCACGTCGTTCAGGCCGCGGCCCTGCGTGGAATCGGTGCCCGCCATGGCTTCCTCAATCCGCGTCGGGCGCGGTCCCGCCGGGATGGGGGCGAGGCGCGAACGGGTGAAGGCGGATGTCCGTGGCGTTGGTCATGGAAAGTCGCTCTGATGATACGGGGGCAGCGGCGGGGCCGCTGGAAAGGTCGCGGGAGAATGCCGAATTGGCGGCCAAATCACAAGCGTTCGCAAGTTTTGCCGCTGCCTGCGGGGTTTGCGATTTTTCAAAGGCCGTTTGGAAAACCCAGCAGGGTTCAGTATGCTGAAAAAAGGAGATTTTATCGATCTATGTCGATTTCCGGGCGGTGCCCCGGTGGGAGATCGGCAACCGCCGGGATGGGGGGCGGTAGAGCAAGAGGATAGTGTGGTTTCAACCTCCGCGACGGCTGCGAGTAAACATATGGCGTCCGATCCCTCGCCGGAATATCTGGAGTTGAAGGCCCGCGCGGCCGCCTCCAACCTTGACCCCGAAACCCTTCTGGCGACGGATTACCTGAACCATTTCAACGAGATCGTCATGTTGCTGGAAATGGTCCCCGACATGCCCGAGATCATGGACGAAGTGAAGGCCTGGCAGCCGAAGGCCTATGTCGATCATTTCCGGGATTCGACCATCGCAGACCGTGAATTGGCGATCGAGGCCTATGCCCACGTGCCGGAGATTTATCTTCGCCCGTTCGAGCATACGGTCCTGCAGTTGAACAATGTGGTGGTGACCAGCATCCAACTCATGGAACGGTATATCGAAGCCGGCGACATGAGCATGTTGCGCGAACAGGCGACGGTCATGTCGCGGATGATCCAACGGCTGTTGGACACGGCCTCTGGCATCATCCATGGGGCGACAAACACCATGGACCAGCAGGAAATCGACAGCATCATCGCGACCTGATCGCCCATCGGCATTAGGCGCAAGCGGTCGGTATCCAATTTTCGAAGAAGGTTAAACCGCCGTCGTTTAACCGCCGGCTGCCGGCGGGGATTTGGTGAAGGCGCTGGCCCCGGCGCGGACCAAATCGCAGAATTTCTCGTTGGCGACCGGCGGGCTGAACAAATAGCCCTGGCCGACCTGACAGCCGAGCGCATGCAGGAAACCCACCTGGCTTTCCGTTTCGATACCTTCGGCGACCAGACGGAGGTTCAGGTTCTGGGCCATGGAGATAATCGCCCGGGCGACGGCCGAGGCGTCGCGATCGTCGGGCAGGCCGGTCACGAAGGACCGGTCAACCTTCAGATTGTCCAGCGGGAACCGCGTCAGGTAACTGAGCGAGGAATAGCCCGTCCCGAAATCGTCCATCGAGACATTGACGCCCATCTCCTTGATGACTTCCAGCGTGCGGATGGTTTCCTCGGCGTTCGAGACCAACATGCTTTCCGTCAACTCGACGTCCAGATGCGCGGGGTCGAGGCCGCATTCGTTCAGGACATCGCGGATCTCGCCGACCAGGTCGCCGTGCAGGAATTGCATCGCCGACAGGTTCACCGCGATGTGCAGGTTTTTCATCCCGGCCTTGTGCCATTCCGCCGCCGTTTCGCACGCCTGGCGCAGCACCCAACTGCCGATTGGGATGATCAGGCCGGTTTCCTCGGCCACGGGGATGAATTCAACGGGGGATACCTTGCCCAGGTTTGGGTTCTCCCAACGCAGCAGCGCCTCCGCCCCCATGATCCGGCGGGTTTCCAGATCGACTTTGGGCTGATAGACCAATTCGAATTCGTCGTTTTCAAGGGCCCGGCGCAGGCCGCTTTCGACCTCGATCCGCCGCCGCGCGTCTTCGGACAGTTGTTCCGAATAGAATTGGAAGTTGGCGCGCCCCTGTTTCTTGGCGAAATGCGCGGCCGTATCCACGTTGCGCATCAACTCGACCAGTGAATTCGCGTTCTTCGGATACATCACAACGCCGATGGAACAGGAGGTGAAGACCTCGCGCCCATCCACCTTGAACGGCTGCGACAGGCTTTTCAGCACGTCCCGTGCAATGGTCGAGGCCCGTGCCTCGTCGTCCATGCCTTCCAGGATGACCATGAATTCATCGCCGGACAGGTGGGCCACCGTGTCCTGCCCGCGGACACAGCCGCAGACCCGCTGCCCCGCCAATTGGATCACCCGGTCGCCGATCAGATGACCGAGCGCGTCGTTGATGGTCTTGAAATTGTCCAGATCCAGGAACAGCACGGCAAAACCGACGCCGCAGGTATCGGCCTGCTCGATCGCCTCTTCCAGGCGTTCCGTGAACAGGTTGCGGTTGGGCAGGCGCGTCAGGGGATCCCGGGTCGCGAGGTCCCGCAGGCGTTCCTCGTTTTCCTTGCGCTCGGTGATGTCGCGCAGCGCGCCGATGAACAGGCGGCGGCCGGAAAACCGCATCTCCGAGACCGCCAGTTCGATGGGGATGAGCGAGCCGTTCTTGCGCCGGCCGATAACCTCGCGCGCGGCGCCGATGATATGGCGCACGCCGGTGTTCATGTACCGCGCCAGGTAATGGCCGTGGTTCGACGCATCCTCGTCGCTCATCAGGACCTTGACGTTGGAGCCGACCAGTTCGCCCGGCTTGTAGCCGAAGATTTCCTCGGCCGTCGGATTCAGGGTCTCGATGATTCCGTTCTCGTCGATGGTGATGATCCCGTCGGCGACCGTATCCATGATCTTGCGCAGGTGTTCCTCGCGCGTCGCCTGGGCTTTCAACGCCCGGTTCCGCTCGGTCACGTCGCGGGCCATGATGATGCAGGCATCGCCTTCGCCGCCGATCCCTTCGTCTTCCTGTTCGTCGTATGGCAGGGCCGCCAGTTCCACATCCAGGGTCGAGCCGTCGGCGCAGAGCAGCGTCATCGGCGTGCGCAGGCGTTCCTTGGCCAGGATCTCCATGCCGCCCTGGAAATGGGCCAGGCTGTTTTCGTGCACGAAGTCGGTGAAGGTGCGGCCGCGCAATTCCACGGCCGGCCAGACACCCAACATGTCCGCCCCCGCCGGGTTGATCAATTCGATGGCCCCGTCGCGGCACACGGCGATCAGGTCGGGCGCCAGTTCAATGACATGGCGGAACCCGTGCTCCGTGCGCTTCATGTTCTCGAACCGCTTGCGGTTCAGAAGGTCGTTGATGAAGTCCAGCATGCGCCGGCCTTCGGTCGAGATCACTTCGACGTATTCGCGGTAATGGGGATTGGTCAGGGGGCCGAGAATTTCCTGATCCATCATGTCGGCGAAGCCGATGATGGTGTTGAGAGGCGTGCGCAGATCGTGGCTGAGGGTTTCCAGAAGGGTTTCGTTCGCCTCCTCCGTCGCGTCGGGGGCGTCTTGAAGGCGTTTCTCCGCCTGCCGGGTTCCCGGCTTGATCTCGTATATATCCGCCATGCGACCCGCGCGATATCCGCGTTACCCCAATTGGTTTTTGTCCTGTTTCCAGGCGCTTGGGTGCGGATTCACTCCTCTCTACTCCGTTATTGTGACTTATTGAGAACGCGGGTCAAGCTAGCCGAAAGGTCATCCTCGGCGCGCCGTTCGGCGTTAACCTCAAATCGGCGGGCCATGCTGTCTCTCCGGCGGTTCGCGTGATAGCTTATTTTCATGCCACAAGAGATCATTCTGCTGACCGGCGATATCGAAGGCCCGCACCTGGCGGCCGAATTGTCGGCGCATAACCCATCGCTTCACGTCAATCATGTGGACGGCGCCGATACCCTGCGCGATGCCCTGGACATGACCGGTGGGTCGGGTGCCAATGCGGGCCGGCGGCTGGTCGCGTTCTGCACCGGGGTCGTGGTTCCCGCGGACGCGCTAGCCGCCCTGCCGGGCCCGGCCTACAACTTCCATCCCGGCCCGCCGACCTATCCCGGCAGCTGGGCCGCCGGTTTCGCGCTTTACGACGGGACGACGCGGTTCGGCGCGACTCTGCATGTGATGGAAGAAAAGGTCGACGAAGGTGCGATCGTCGAGGTCGATTGGTTCGATTTCCCGGCCGATGCGCGCCTGCGCTATGACGAATTGGAGGTCATGGCCTATCAGCGCTGCGTCGGGTTGTTCCGGAAGTATGCGCCTCATCTGGCCTCGGACGACGCCCCCCTGCCGCTATCGGGCGAGCGTTGGTCCGGCGTCAAGCGGACCAAAGCCGAAGCGACGATCATGCGCGAGCCGCCCCGCGATGCCACGGAAGACGAAATCCGTCGGCGCTTCCGCGCCTTCGGCTGCTAACCCCGCCGCCAGGTGGCGCCGTCGGCGCCGTCTTCGACGATGATCCGGGCTTCGGTCAATTGGTCGCGGATGGCGTCGGCCCGGGCGAAGTCCTTGGCCTTGCGGGCCTCGACACGCTCGGCGATCAGGGCGTCGATCTCGTCGTCGGACAGACCGCCGCCCGCATCGGCTTGTGCCGGCGGCTGCCATTTGAACCAGGCTTCGGGATCTTGCTGCAACAGGCCGAGCAAGCCGCCCGCCGTCCGCAAATCAGCCGCCGCCGCTGCCTTGTCCGCCGCCGCCGCCTTGTTGACGGTCGCCGTCAGGCCGTGCAGCTCGCTGATCGCGAGCGGCGTGTTCAGATCATCGCAAAGGGCGTCCAGCATGGCATCGGGCATGTTGCCTTCCGCCGCCGAGGCGGTTCCACGCAAGGCGCCGTAGAATCCATCCAATTCCGCCTTGGCTTCGCGGATGCCGTCCTTGGTGAAGTCCAGCGGCTGGCGGTAATGGGCCTTCAGCAGGGTCAGGCGGATGGCTTCGCCCGGGAATTCCTGAAGCAGGTCGTGGACCGTGTAGAAGTTGCCCAAGGACTTGGACATCTTCTCGCCCTCGGCCATCAGGTAGCCGTTGTGCATCCAGACGTTGGCCATGACCGCCGTGCCGTGGGCGCAGCGGCTTTGCGCGATTTCGTTTTCGTGGTGCGGGAACACAAGGTCCAGGCCGCCGCCGTGAATGTCGAAGACCTCGCCCAGGTATTCCTTGGACATGGCCGAGCATTCGATGTGCCAGCCGGGCCGCCCGCGGCCCCAGGGGCTGGCCCAACCGGGCTGGCCGTCGTCTTCGGGCGACGGTTTCCAAAGAACGAAGTCGGCGGGGCTTTTTTTGTACGGGGCGGGGTCGACCCGCGCCCCCGCGATCAATTCGTCCTGTTTCAGGCGCGACAACTGCCCGTAATCGGGCATGGACGGCACGTTGAACAGAACGTGGCCTTCGGCTTCGTAGGCGTTGCCGTTGGCG
>NZRL01000035.1 GCA_002696205.1 Rhodospirillaceae bacterium
GCGAGGCCATAGACCAAGGCCAGGTTCTGCCGCGTGCGCGGCCCCGCCGCCGCATCCTTGGCGGCGTTGCCGAGAACCTCGATCGCCTTGTCGAAGTCTCCCGCCAGGGCCAACGACAGCCCCAGATTGCTTTTCAGGGAAATACTGTCCGGTGCCAGGGCGGTCCCTTCCCGGTAGAGCGCCTGCGCCGCTGCGTGCTCGCCCATCAGGTCGCGGGCGATCCCGAGACCGTTGAACGTGCGGTAATCCTTGGGGGCGATGAGGTTGGCTGCCTCGAACGCTTTCAAGGCGTCGGCCGGGCGGTCGAGGAGGATCAACGTCCGCCCAAGGCCAAGATGGCCCGCCGTGTCCTCGGGTGTGAGTTCGGTCAGGCGGGCGTAGGCGTCGGCCGCTTGTTGCGGCAGGCCGATCGCCAAGGCCGTCTCGCCGATGCGGCGGTAGGGTTCCGGCCAATCGGGCCGCTTGGCGCTGGCCCGTTGATAGAACGCCATGGCCGAGGCTGCGTCGCCGCCGGCGCGCGAGGCATCGCCCACACGCACCAACTGGCGGGCGCGGCTTTCGGTGTTGTCCTGTTTGATCTCTTCCGGGGTCGGCACCTCGCCGGTCGCACAGGCCGTCAGCGCGAGGGCGCCGGCCAACACGGCGAAAGAAACGATAAAGCGTGCGCCGGTCACAGCCAACGGGCGCGGCTTAACGGTATTTTTAGGACAATTATGGTTCATATAACGAGCCTACAACGACCGTCCGCGCCGGGCCATAGCGGTGACGCAACCGGCGGCGGCGGGCCCGATAGGGTTGTTGCGGAATTGCAAGGACCCCATATCGTCCTTTGGGTTAGAGGAGACCATTGGTGAGCCGTACCTATTCCGAACTGACGCGCCTGATCGAGCGCCTGCACCGGCGTTTCATCGACGTCATCCGCGCGGAATTGAACCGCCTGGGCGTGCGTGACCTGAACGGCGTTCAGGCCCTGTTGCTGGCCAACATCGGCGACGAGGCCATGGCCATTCGGGATCTGGTCGAACGCGGCTATTACCAGGGCTCCAACGTGTCCTACAACATCAAGAAATTGACCGACATGGGGTATTTGACCCAGGAACGTTCGCAGCATGACAAGCGGTCGGTCACGGTTAAACTCACCGACAAGGCACATGCGGTCGTAAAGCAAGTCAAGGCATTGGAAGAACACAATGCCAAGGCTTTCGGGGAATTCATCGACGAGCCCAAGGTCGAAGAGGTTTGTCAGGCGCTGCAGCGTTTGGAGCGGACCTGGGCCGATTACATTCATTACGGCACAGATTAACGCCGACCGGTTGATACCCGGACCGGCCAAGGCTGGTTCGATCCGCGAAATGGGGTAACGGGCATGGATCAATCCGACACGCTGCGTGACAAGCTGGCTGCTCTCGCGTCCTCCTATATCGCGCAGGTTCCGGACGCCATGGCGCTCCTCGAAGGCCACGTGAACACAATCGCCGGCGGCGACGGTGGGCGGGAGGCCATTTTGGAACTGCGCAGCGGTGCCCATAAATTGGCGGGATCGTCGGGAACGTTCGGGCTTCAGAAAGTCAGCCGTGCCGCCAAGGTGCTGGAAACCGAGTGCGACCGAGTGGTCGAAGGATTCCACGACCCCAGCCACGAACCCACCGACGGGGTGCCCATGACGCCCGGTCAGGTCGAACAGATCATTGAGACCTATTCGAAATTGAAAGACGCAGTGGCCTTGGATACGGCGGCGGCCGAAGAATCCGGGGCACCCGGCGTGGGCCTGATGTGGCAAGAGTCCGATCTTTCCCAGCGCCGTCTGGTCCGCATCGCTTCAGACGATACCGGTGAACGCGACCGCCTGGCATCGGCGCTTCGTCAGCACGGCTTCGATGTTGATGGTGTCTATTCCGGTGGCGCGGCGGACGATGACGCGCTGGCCGTATTGGCGGACCTGGCCTCGAACGAGGCCGATGCCATGCCCGAACTCGGGCCGGGCGAAGCCGCCGACGGGCCGCCGCTGATCTTCTTCGGGGCGGACGCGGGCATGGTCACCCGTCTGGAAGCGGTGCGCAAAGGCGGTGCCGCATTCCTGCCCTCGCCGGTCGATATTTTGGGACTTCTGCAGGTTCTCATGCGGTATTCCGAGATCGACACGCACGAGCCCAGCCGCGTGATGATCGTCGACGACGACGTCGTCGCTGGCCATTACACCCAGGCGGTCCTCGAAAAGGCCGGAATGGTCGTGCATCTGGTCGATGACGTCATGAACCTGCTGGATGCGTTGGACGCTTTCGTGCCCGATCTGTTTCTGCTCGATCTCCATATGCCGGGCGGTACCGGCGTCGAGATGGCGCGGGTGATCCGCCAGGACGACCGGTATGCGGGCATTCCCATGCTGTTCTTGTCCGGCGAGGAGGAGACGAATCGTCAGGCAGAAGCGCTGGTCGCGGGCGCCGCCGGCTTCGTTCAGAAGCCGGCGCGCGGTTCCGTCCTGGTGCCGTTGGCGCGCGCAATGACGCGGCGGTCCCGGCGATTGCGCGGCGTCGCGTCGCGGGATCCGGTCTCGGGCCTGTTCAATCATTCCTACGTCAAGATGCAACTCGGCAGGGAAATCGACAGGGCGCGCCGGGAGCAGGGGCGTCTGACCTATGTGGTTTTCGCGATCGATCATTTCTCGGCACTCAATGCGATGCATGGGTATGCGGTCGGCGATACGGTTCTGCGCTACCTCGCGGCGACGGTGACGGCGCGGACACGGCGGACCGACGCCTGCGGGCGGTTGGATGGCGGGCGGTTTGGCTTGGTCCTGCCCAACGCGGCACCGGCCCAGGCGGAATCCCTCCTGCGTGATATCCGGGCAACCTTGGCGGATTTCGAAGTTCGTGAGGGCGAGGGGGCCGGTGGTCTGACGATCAGCTGCGGACTTGCCGATTTCCCAACGTTCGATGCGCCGCGCGGGATGTCCCAGGCTGCCGAGGCGGCCTTGCAGGCCGCGCGCGAAGGCGGCGGGGACCGAGTGATCCGGGGGAAATAGGAACGGGGGCCGGCGGTCCCTGTCAGGCTTGCACCCAAAGCGGGCCGAGGACTTCCGTCAATTGCGCCGGATTGTCGCAGGCCCGCACGCGAAAGGCGTTGTCGGCCAGTCCGGCCGCCATTTGCCGCGCCGCATCGAAATCCTTGTGGGCGGAGCGCAGATGCACGGCACCCGCCAATCCCGCCGATTTCCCGGCTTGTACGTCGACTTCCCGGTCGCCGACGATCCATGATCGGCTGGCGTCGATCGGCAGTGCGTCCAACGCGCGAAGGATCATGCCGGGATTGGGTTTGCGGTCGGGATGTTCTCCGTTCCGAAGGATTCCCTGGCCCCTTGGATGATGGGGGCAAGCGAGCACCATGTTGACGAAGGCGTCGGCCTCGGCCAATTGGTCCCATATCCATTCATGAAGTCGGGCGAAATCCGGCCAGTCGTATTTGCCCAGACCGATCCCCCCCTGATTGGTGACGACGACCACCGGCAGGTTCCGTGCATTGGCGGCACGGATCGCGGCGACCGTACCGTCGACGATGCGGGCCTCTTCGATCCGGTGGAGGTAGGGAACTTCTTCGACGATGACGCCGTCACGGTCGAGAAACAGCGCACCCCGGGCCGTCGGGCCCGGGGTGCGGTTGACGATCTGGCTCCAGACGCCGTCTTCGCCGGTAAACAGCTGGGGTTGACCGGCGGGGACGGACATCGGGGCGGCCTTGCGACTGACTAGCCGGTGAAGGCCTGCAGGCCCGTCTGCGCCCGGCCCAGGATCAGGGCGTGGATGTCGTGGGTGCCTTCATAGGTGATCACCGATTCCAGGTTCAGCATGTGCCGGATGACGTGGAATTCATCAGCCACGCCGTTGCCGCCGTGCATCTCACGCGATGTGCGCGCAATGTCCAGAGCCTTGCCCGTGGAGTTGCGCTTGATCATCGAGATGTTTTCCGGCGGGCATGTGCCGTCATCGAGCATCCGGCCGACCCGCAGGCAGGACTGCAGCCCGATAGTGATGTCGGTCATCATGTCGGCGAGTTTCTTCTGGATCAATTGGTTGGCGGCCAGCGGGCGGCCGAACTGCGTGCGGTCCAGGGTGTACTGACGCGATGCATGCCAGCAGAATTCGGCGGCGCCCAGCGCCCCCCAGGCGATGCCGAAGCGCGCCTTGTTGAGGCAGCCGAAGGGGCCGCCCAGGCCGGACGCGTTCGGCAGCAGGGTTTCTTCGGGCACGAAGACGTTGTCCATCACGACCTCGCCGGTCAGCGAGGCGCGCAGTGAGAACTTACCCTCGATCTTCGGCGCGGACAGGCCCTTCATGCCCTTTTCCAGGATGAAGCCGCGGATCACCCCGTCGAGCTTGCCCCAGACGACGAAGACGTCCGCGATGGGCGCGTTGGAAATCCACATCTTGTTGCCGGTCAGGAGGTATCCGCCGTCGGTCTTTTCCGCGCGGGTCTTCATGCCGCCTGGATCGGAGCCATGGTCCGGTTCGGTCAGCCCGAAGGCGCCGACGAACTCACCCGAGGCGAGGCGCGGCAGGTATTTCATGCGCTGTTCTTCCGAGCCGTAGGCATAGATCGGATACATCACCAGCGACGACTGCACGCTGAGCGACGAGCGATAGCCGGAATCGACCCGTTCGACCTCGCGCGCGATCAGACCGTAGCAGACGTGGTTCACGCCGGCGCCGCCGTATTGTTCGGGGATCGTCGGACCGAGAAGGCCGAGCTCACCCATTTCGTTGAAAATCTCGCGATCGAAGGTCTCGTTGCGGAACGATTCCAGCACGCGGGGCATCAGCTTGTCCTGGGCGTAGGCATGGGCCGTTTCGGCGATCATGCGCTCGTCCTCGGTCAGCTGGCCGACGAGATCAAAAGGATCTTCCCAGTTGAAGACAGGTTTGGAACCGGCCGAAGCAGGCTTGGGGGCGTCGGTGGAATCCGGCATGGGGTTTTCCTTTCAAATCCGCTTTTTTGTTTTTTCCCGGTGGGATGACGTGCGGCCACGGAATCAGCCCGGTCCGCGAGGGGCCATAAGCTGGCACGGTTCGCGGCCCTGGGCAAGTGCCCAAAAGTCAAGTTATCCGGGCGTTTCGCAGGCCGAAACGGTCAGCCGCACCGGCGTGGCCGGGAGGCCTCGTGCGATAGGGAAAACGGTTAGCGCTGTGCCGTCCGATAGCCTGCCCAACGGCGGCCTTCGGAACGTTCATCGACGGCGTTTACACGCAGAACCGTTTGCGGGCGGCCGTGCAGGCGTTCATTGGTGGTGCGCAATTGCGCCGTGACCCGCACACCATTCACCGGCCACCATTGGTAGCGGCAATCCTCGCCGTTGCCGTAGGTGATGCGGTCGCATTCCGAAGTGCTCGGTTTTCCCCAGAGGTTCCCAAGATGCTGGGTGATTTCGCGTTCGCTATGAAAGCGGAACGTCTGGGTATAGGAGAGGCGAAATGCCTGTGACTCTCGCTGGGCACGGGGGAAATACACGGTGAAAACGCCCTTGTCGGTGCGCAAGATGCCGATCACGCCGGTTTGGGCGGCTTTGATCGATTCCGGGGCCGGCGACAGGTTCTGAAACTGCTCAAAGCGCATGCCGATTTCGATCGGGCCCATATAGAACTCGGGGTCCTTGATGCTGCCACGAATGCGGGCGGCGTGAAGTTGCAGGGCCTTGGCGCCGATATAGCCGGCTTCCCGCTTTTTGCGTTCCATGTCGGGGATATGGTGGCCGATATCGGACGCGTCAGCGACCATGCCGTCGGCGCGGTCGACCGCCGGTGTGGCGAAATGCGCCATCAACGAGAAGGCGCCTCCCAGAACCGCGAAGATCAGCAACATCGCCCGGAACGGACGAAAACCGCTCTTCCTCCGCGAGGTCGTGTTCTTCCGTTTCCGTGCCATCTTATCGCTCCTGTCCACTGGCGGATTGGGCCGATCATTTCGATTCCGGCTATATGTCTTTGGTCATAGTAGGGGGTCAAAAAAACGCTTTCGAATTAATTATTTGCGGGTAAATTTGGATAAAATTTTATGTACTCTGAGCCGCGCAATCAGGGCGTCGTCGGTGGGGTGGATGATGTTTGCCCGAGCGGTTAAAAGAGGTTATAGCGGAGTATGTTTTTGCAGCCTTCCCGGCCTGTTTCGATCCCCAGCGGACTTCCCGGTTTTGGAAGGCTCCGTTCTTCGTTCGCTGTTCTTGGGGCCATCGTTGGGGTGACAGTCCTTGGCGCATGTTCGCCGCCGGACCCGTTCGTTTACGATTCCTTGGCCTACAACCGCGAAGACCCCGAATTCGGCAAGCCGCTCAAGAAACGCGAAACGGTGACCGTCTGCTATTCCAAATACGGTAGCGCGCAACGCGAGGTCGCGATTTTGGCGGCCAACGCCTGCGCCGAATTCGGTGCCGGGATTAAGTTCATCGGCAACAGTTATGTGAATTGTCCGCTCATGACGCCGGTCGGCGCGCAGTTTTCTTGCGTCGGCGCGGCGGTGCGGATTCCGGCGCGCGGCCCGGTTCCTTCGTATTCAATGGGGCCAGCCGCCCCGGTCACCGGGACGGCGGGACAACCCGGTACCCCCCTGACCGGATTCCATGAGGGCGATCGTCCGATGGGAGTCCTGTTCGGTCGGCCGGTCACCTCGACCTCCGACACACCCGCACCTGCACCTGCGCCGACACCCGTATCTGGTGATGAGCAAGGTAAGTGACGGCTAAGCGGCAGAAAGGGGACTGGGGCGGTTTCGTGACCGCGCGTGCCCAAGTGACGAGCCCACACCCGGTCCGGGACGTCTGAACACGACCATGACGGGCAGCGTTTTCCAAACGATCCTGCAGATGTTGGCAGGCGGCGCAGGCGTTTACGGGATATTGGTCGCGGCCATTTTTTTGGGCCAGCGGACGATGATGTACCCTGCGGGGGGAAGTCTCGGCACGCCGGCGGAAGCGGATTTGGCCGAGGCACGAGAACTCGACATCGATACCGAAGATGGCCTGCGCCTGGTGTCATGGTACGTGAGTCCGGCGCCCGGTCGTCCGGTCGTGGTGTATTTTCATGGGAATGCGGGGACCCTCGCCGACCGGGCGTTCAAGGCCCGCTTGTTCGCCGCCGCGGGCTACGGCGTGTTGCTCGCCGAATACCGGGGGTATGGCGGCAATCCGGGCAAACCGACGGAGGAAGGGCTATATGCCGATGCGCGGGCCAATCTGGCTTGGTTGGCGGCGGCTGGGCAGGGGGCGGAGAACACCGTGATCTACGGGGAATCCCTGGGGACCGGCGTTGCCGTGCAGGCGGCGCTGGAGTTGGCCCGGGCGGGAACCCCGGCGGCGGGGCTTGTCCTGGAAGCGCCGTTCAGTTCAATGGCCGATGCGGCACAGATCCATTACCCCTGGCTGCCGGCGGCGCGCTTGACGCGGGATCGCTACGAATCCCTGGCGAAGATCGCCGACGTCAATGCACCGCTTTTGATCGTTCACGGGAGCGACGACCGCGTCGTGCCGCAGGCCCAGGGACGCCGTTTGTTCGACCGCGCGGTTGGGGTCAAACGGGCTGAATGGATCGCGGGCGGCGGACATGCGAACCTCTACGATTTCGATGCCGGGCGAAAGGTCCTCTCTTTCCTCGACAGCACCGTTTCCCCCTAGACCTGGGCAGCGTCTCTGCTGGCCTCTCGTGCGGCCCGGTAAACCGTTGATATTCTTTGGTTAACAATGGTTGTGATCGGGGCGGGACTTCTATAATTTACATGGTGTACTGGTGTAACTGCGCCTTAATGGGCGCGGTGCGTATTGAGAGTGCGCGAAAACGGTGGATTTTCCGACCGCATCGCGCCGGTAATTTGGGCCTAACGGCAGACGACGACGAACGGGAATATGGCGAAAATCGCTCCCACATCTGCGCCGGCAATAGCCTCTGTATCGACTGCCCGGATGACGGGCACGTCGCAGGTGGCGAGCCATGGGCGCATCGAGGAGGCGAGCGGCGCCGGAGGGCTGTCTTTCGAGGCTGCGCAGTTTGGGTTTCAGAACGCGCCCGACAACAAATTCGACGATCGCCGCAGCCTGGACGATGAACGGCGGCGCAATCCCAATCTTGGGCGGGGCCGGTTCAGCGCCCCGAACGAGACCTTCACCCAGATCATTCAAAGCGAGCTGACCGCGCCCAAGACGTATGGCGATGAAGGCCGGGCCAAGAATTTCGCGGGCGTGCTGTCGCGGGCCATCGCGACCTATGAGCTCAATGCCCAGGTGATCAATGGAACATTGCCACGGAACGGCACGACCTTGAGCATGCGCCTCTAGGCAGAGGTTCATTCATAATCAGCTGAGAAACCGGCGCGAATGGCCGGTTTTTTCGTGCCTAAGCGGCGGGCCCGCCCCGGATGCGAGGGCTGGAGGCAGGGCCGTTTCGAATACCCGGTTCCCGACGGCGTATGTTAATCTTTCCTTGGTCAATGGCCCCCATACTGCCATCAACCTAGGCGGTCGTCGGGATTTCCCGGTGGATCCGCACCGGCGTCGGGCCGGCACTTTCCGAAGACGAGGTTCAGGCCATGCGTGCCGAATTGAAAAGCGCCTTCGACGTGGCCTTCTGGTTCGCGGATACGGCATTGGAGCAGAATGAGTACCTGCAGCCCCAGAAGCTGCAGCGCCTGTTGTTTCTCGCCCAGGGCTATTACGCGGTGCTGCAAAACGGCGAAAAGCTGATGCCGGCGGTCTTTGTCGCCGACGAATTGGGTCCGATGGAGCCCAATATTTACGCGGGATTTTCCCGTGGACGCCCGAACATCGACGTCGAACTGTTCATCCCGAACGAGGTGGATTCCTATTTGTCCAGCTTGTGGCGGCGATTCGGGCATGCCTCGGTCGAACGCCTGAACCAAATCACCAAAGGTACCGACGCCTATAAACAGGCGCGGGCCAAGGGACTGCGGACGGAAATCACCCTGGACGCCATGCGTCTGTCGTTCGTCCGCGCGGAAAATACACCGGGCGTACAGCAGGTCGTGAAGCCCAAGGTCTTCGTGACGCAGACGGGAAAACCGGTGCAGGTGAAGGCCTGGAATCCGGGTTCTAAAAACTAAAAATTAATAAAAACAAATAGTTGCCGGATGTTGCGCAGATGCAGCATAGGCTTTTCTTGCACCATGCGGTCACTCCGCTAACATCACCCCCGAGCGATCTCCCGGCCTCGCGGCAGGGTTGCCGACGAGTTGATTTCACCGGGGGGTGGCAACCAAAACTTTGGCGCAACAAAAGCAATAAGCGTCGCCATTATATCTGTCTGGGAGGACAAACATGAATTCGACGCGACTTCTTACCGCCGTTTCCGCGAGCGTGGCGATTGCCGGCTTGGTGATGAGCGGACCTGCGCAGGCCAAGGTCGAGGGCGACACGATCATCCTCGGCTCGGCGATTTCCTTTACCGGTAAATACTCGACCAACGGCATCCACGCCAAGAACGGCTACGAACTCGGGGTCATGAAGATCAACGAGATGGGCGGCGTGAAGGTCGGTGGAAAGACCTATAAGCTCAAGATTCAATATTACGACGATGAATCGACGCCGCTGCGCACCGCGCAATTGTTGGAACGCCTGGTCAACCAGGATGGCGTCAAATACTTCCTCGGGCCGTATTCCTCGGCCACCACGAAGGCCGCCGCGCCGATCATGGAAAAGTACAAGGTTCCGATGATCGAGGCCGAAGGCGCCTCGCGCTCGCTGTTCAACAAGGGCTACAAGTACCTGTTCGCGGTGCTGTCGACCTCCGAACAGTACCTCGCCAGCTCGATTTCCCTGGCGGCCGAGATTGCGGAGAAGAACGGCAAGAAACCGTCCGACCTGAAGGTCGCGATGGCCTTCGAAAACGATCCGTTCTCGTTGGACGTGCGGGCCGGTGTGCTGGAAGACGCCAAAAAATACGGCATGAAAGTCGTCATCGACGACAAGATGCCGCGCGATCTGAACGACATTTCCTCGACGCTGACCAAGGTCAAGGCGCTCAAGCCCGACCTGCTGGTGCTGTCCGGCCATTCCAAGGGTGCCGCGACCGGTGCCCGTCAGATCAAGGAAATGAAGATCAACGTTCCGATGATCGCCATGACCCACTGCGAAGCGGCCAAGATCACGTCCAAGTTCGGCGCCTCGACCGATGACTTCCTCTGCCCGACCCAATGGGCGGAAACGCTGAGCTACAAGGACAAGTATTTCGGCACGGCCGCCGATTACGACAAGCTCTTCAAGAAGACCTTCGACGGCTACAAGAACGTTCCCTATCAGTCGGCGCAAGCGACGGCTGCGGTCCTGGTCTGGAAGGAAGCCTTTGAAAAGGCCGATTCCTTTGATACCACCAAGGTTCGGGACGCGATCTCCTCGATCGAGATGGAAACCTTCTACGGTGGGATCAAGTTCAGCCCGGCCGGCAACAACGTCGCCAAGCCGATGGTGCTGCGTCAGATCCAGAACGGTCAGTACAACGTGGTCGCGCCGTCCAAATGGGCGTCGCACCCGGTGAACTGGCCGCGGACGGCGAAGTAATCGCGCCGTCCGGGTTCACCGGATGACCATAGGTATTGAATGAACCCCGCCCTCGGCCTTTTACGGCCGGGGGCGACGGTTCCCTCAGCCCTTATTCAATTTATCCATTCGCACAACGCCATCCCGCGCGATGCGCCGGCGGCTATTCACCACTCTCTTTCAGACGGAACGGGGATATGTGGGACAATATTGCAATTCTGACCGCGGCACCGGTCTTCAACATACAACTGCTGCTTGACGGTCTGTTCATCGGCGCGACCTTCGCGCTGGCCGCCTACGGTCTGGCCCTGGTCTGGGGCGTGATGAACGTGAAGAACCTGGCCCAGGGCGATTTCGTCATGATGGGTGGCTACATCGCCTGGTGGCTGGGTACGCAAGGCATCCACCCGCTTTGGGGGCTGCCGGCGTCCATCGTCATCATGTTCGCCTTCGGGTGGGCCATCTACGTCCTGATGATCCGCCGGGTGATCGACAAGGACATGTTCACTTCGCTGTTGGCGACTTTCGGGTTGGCCATCGTGCTGGCGCAGGCGCTGAACCTGATGTTCGGTCCCGAAGTGCAGACCGCGGAAAGCGATTTTCCGATCCGTTCCTACTTCGACAATTCGGTCACGATCGCCGATATCAAGGTGGTCGCGTTCGGACTTTGCGGCCTGCTGGCGCTGGCCGTCGTGCTGTTCATGAAGAACTCGCGCATGGGGCAGGCGATCCGCGCCACGGCGCAGGACGCCCGGGCCGCCCGGGTCATGGGCATCGACACCGACCGGGTCTATGCCTTCACCTATGCCCTCAATGCCGCGATCTGCGGGGCCGCCGGGGCGCTGATCTCCATGATCTGGGTGATCCAGCCGTTCTACGGCATCTCCCATTCCATCCGGTCCTTCGTGATCGTCACGGCCGCCGGGTTCGGCAATCTGCCGGGCGTCATCATGGCCGGCCTGGGACTGGGCGTGATGGAGCAATACGGCGGCTTCGTGCTCGGCGCCGAATATCAGCAGGCGACGGTCGTCGCTCTTCTCCTCGGCGTTCTGGTCTGGCGACAGATCGAAATGCGCCGTCACCGCCAAGTCGTGCAGTAGTCGGCAGCTAGGAGCCTAAGAACAATGGAAAAATTCAATCCCAAACTTCACCTGCCGATCCTCGTCTTCGGTCTCGCGGCACCCTTCGTGGTGCCGGGGCTGACGATCCAGGTGGCCGTGCTCTGGGTCATGGTGCTGTTCGCGCTGACCTGGGACGTGATGGGCGGCCAGATGGGCTACAACTCGCTCGGCAACATCTTCTTCTTCGGCGCGGGCATGTACATCTGCGCCATCGTGCAGGTCGCCTTCATCACCGATGTCGGCGCCTATACGGCGTCCAACGGCGGGGTGAAGATCCCCTTCACCCACCAGGAGTATTTCATGGGCCTGATCTGCGGCATCATCGCCGCGGCGGTCGGCTCGGCGCTTATCGCGGCGGCGTTGGGTTGGACCGTGTTCGGCCTGCGTGGGCCTTATTTCGCGATCGGCACGCTGGGCATCGCGCTGGCGGCCGGTGAACTGATGGGGACCTGGGAATGGGTCGGCGGCGGCGGCGGCATCAGCATGCCGGTCTATCCGGGCTCGGCCGACGGTAAGGCCTATCTGTTCTATTTCCTCTGTTTCGCCGCGGCGGTTGCGACCTATCTGTTCTGCAGCTGGCTGTATTCGACCCGTTTCGGCCTGGCCATCAACGCCATCCGGGACGACGAACAGAAGGCCGAGGCCATGGGCGTGCATACGTTGCGCTACAAGACCATCGCCTGGGCCGTTTCGGCGTTCTTCCTTGGGATATCCGGGGCGCTGTTCGGCAACATCACGGGCTTTATCGAGCCCCTGGAAGTCGCCTTTCCGACGGTCACCTTCGGCATCTTCATGGTCGCCATGTCGCTTCTGGGCGGGAAGGGGACGCTTTGGGGCCCGGTTCTGGGCGCCTTCCTGTTCCACTTCCTTAAGGAATTTACCTGGACATACTTCCTGGGCTGGCAATGGGTTGCCCTGGGTGTCCTGATCATCGTCAACGTGGTGTTCTTCCAACAGGGCATCATGGGCTGGCTGATGGAAAAATTCCCCGAAAAATTCGGCATTGTCGTCGAGAAGAAGGAGGCGGCCGAATGACCGACGCACCTGTTATCGAAGTGACCGGCGTATCCAAGTCCTACGGGGGCGTGGTCGCCAACGAAAACGTCTCGCTGACCGTGCCTGCGGGCGGGATCACCGGCCTGATCGGGCCGAACGGGTCGGGCAAGACGACCCTGTTCAATTCGATCGTCGGCTATCACCCCATCGACACCGGGTCGATCAAGTTCAAGGGCGAGGAAATCTCCACCTACCGCGTGCCTCAGATCGCCCGATTGGGATTGCTGCGGACGTTCCAGCAGACGCGGATCTATTCCAACATGAACTGCATCGACAACATGTTGATTTCGATCCCGCATCGGAAAACCGGCTTCCGCGACATGTTCACGGATCGCGCCGACAAGGCGACCTTGGAAGAGGTCGACCGGCTGTTGGACTTCGTCGGCCTTTATGAGAAGCGCCGCCTGATTTCCGGCGACCTCTCGTTCGGGCAGCAGAAGCTGCTGGAATTCGCCATGGCGCTGATGAACAAGCCCGAAGTGCTGTTGCTGGACGAGCCGACGGCGGGCATCAACCCGACGTTGATCAACGGTCTGATTGACCGCCTGCGCCGCGCCAACGAGGAATTGGGCATCACGCTGTTCGTTATCGAACACAACATGCGCGTGATCATGAACATGGCGCAGACAATTTACTGTCTGGCCCATGGCCAGCTTCTCGCCCATGGCACGCCGGACGAGGTTCAGAACGACCAGCGTGTCATCGACGCCTATCTGGGAGCGCATTGATCATGGCCGACGAAAACAACGTGCAGAACGACGAAACCGCCGGCGACGCGGCGAAGCGCCGCTCCACCGGCTATCACATGGGCACGGTCGACGCGGTGATCTCGGTCGAGGAAGTCACCAAGCAGGCCAAGGCGATGGCCGTCGAGGTGCCGCTGGAAAAGGTCCAGGCGCTGGCGGGCAACGATCCCTTCGTCAGCCTCAACAACTTGCGGTGCGGCTATGGCAAGATGGAGATCATCCACGGCCTCAACCTGCAGGTCGGCAAGGGCCAGTCGCTCTGCCTGATCGGCCCCAACGGGGCGGGCAAGTCGACCGTGCTGCACGCGATCTACGGCCTCAACACCGTGATGGGCGGCCAGATCATGGTCGGGCAGGGGGCTGAGGCCAAGGATGTCAGCAAGCTGACCGCCAACCAGAAGCTCAAGCGCGCCGGGATCGCCTATATCCTGCAGGACAAATCCATCTTCCCCGACATGACGGTCGAGGAGAATTTGTGGATGGGCGGCTTCCTGATGGAAACGCCCGCCATGGCCAAGGAAGCGGCGGAGAAGGTCTTCGCCAAGTACGACCGCCTGGCCCAGCGCCGCAAGCACCTGGCCAAGGTGCTGTCCGGCGGGGAACGGCGGTTGTTGGAGATTTCCCGCGCTCTGGTGATGAACCCGGACGTCCTGCTGGTCGACGAGCCGTCGATCGGCCTGGAGCCGCGGTTCATCGACATGGTCTTCGAAATCCTCGACGACCTGCAGCGCACGGAAGGCAAGACCATCATCATGGTCGAACAGAATGCCAAGAAGGGCCTGGAGTTCGCCGATATCGGCTATGTTCTGGTTTCCGGCGAACTGGCCATCGCGGGCTCCGGCGACGAATTGCTGGAGAACGAGGACGTGGGCCGGTTGTTCCTGGGGGGATAACCTCGCGAAGCACGATTGGACACGCCATCAAAATGACCTCCGAAGAGGCCCGATGGCGGCGGGCGTCCGCGATCCTGGAGGGGCGGGTGAAAACTGATCGATCCGTGTGGCGGTCGGCATACACCCTTGGCGGGCGGCTCTTGGCAAAGTGTCTGACGGCGACGAGCTAGGACGGCGACATAGCCGGTTCGATCTTTGAACGGATATGGGGCAGGTGTCGGCTTCGCTGTGACCCATCCTGCCCATTATATCTCTGTGCCGATGCCGACTGGCCCAGGAAGGTGCAGCTTCGGCCACACAAAACCCGTTTCCATTACGCTTTGGGAATCGCATGCCTGCGGATGCAGGCGGTGAGCCGGTATCGGCGACCGATTGATGCGGTTTTTGAACCGGAAGGCTGGTTCAGGGCATTTCGCGACGTGAATCTGATTGTCAGAGCCTGACTCTATCCTATTGAAAACAAACGACAGGCTCCGGGTCTTTGAGAGAATTCCCCACAGGTGCAGCCTGTGCCTGCCCGATAACTGCAATCGCAGGCCATTTGCCGGATTAGGACCCGTCGGTTGCCCGAAGGAAGTCGAAATCCGCCCCGTCCTCGGCCTGATTGACCGTATCCAGGTAGAGTTTCAGATAGCCCCGGTCCGATCCCGCATGGGTCGGTGGCGGGGTCCAGGCGTCTCTCCGCGATTTCATTTCGGTATCGTCTACTAGTAGATTCAGCGTGCGGTTCGGCGTGTCCAGCTTGATCCGGTCGCCGTTCTGCACCAGAGCCAGTGGGCCGCCGTCGGCGCTTTCCGGTGAGACGTGCAAAATGATCGTTCCGAAAGCGGTGCCGCTCATGCGGCCGTCGGAAATGCGCACCATGTCCTTGACCCCTTGGGCGGCCAGTTTCTTAGGGATCGGAATGTATCCGGCCTCGGGCATGCCGGGGGCACCCTTGGGCCCGATGTTGCGCAGAACCAGCACGTCGTCGGCGGCCACGTCCAGGTCCGGGCTGTCGACCCGATTGGCGAGGTCTTCCAGGTTTTCGAACACCACCGCGCGGCCTTCATGGACCAAAAGCCCCTGATCCGCCGCAGACTGTTTCAGGATCGCACCATTCGGCGAGAGATTGCCGCGCAGCACGACCATGCCCCCTTCGGGGTAAAGCGGTGCGACGCGGGTGCGCACCACGTCCTGCTCCCATCCCGGCGGTTGGGCGGCGAGGTTTTCGCCCAGCGTCTTGCCGTTGACGGTCGGACAGTCGAGGTCCAGCAGGTCCTCGATCTCGCGCAGGATGGTGGTCAGGCCGCCGGCCTTCCACAGGTCTTCCATGTAGTAGGCGCCGTTGGGTTTCAGGTTTACCAGGGTCGGTACCTCGCGGCCCATCCTGTCGAAGGCGTCGAGATCGACCTTCAGGCCCAGGCGCCCCGCGACGGCGGCCATATGGACGATGCCGTTTGTCGACCCGCCGATGGCCAGCAGGGTCTTCATGGCGTTGTCCACGGACGCCTGCGTAATGATCTGGTCGGGGGTGATCTTTTCCTTGGCCAGCGTCACTGCGCGCGTCCCCGTTTCCTCGGCATGGCGCAGCCGGTCCGACGCCCAGGCCGGGATCGCGGCCCCACCCGGCAGCATCATGCCCATGGCTTCGGTCATCAGGGCCATGGTCGAGGCCGTGCCCATGACGCCGCAAGTCCCCGCCGTCGGCACCAATTTGGCGGAAATGTCCTCGATTTCGGCTTCGTCGATCTCTCCGGCGCGGAATTTGCCCCACATGCGCCGGCAATCGGTGCAGGCGCCTAAGCGTTCGCCCTTGTGGCTGCCGGTTCCCATCGGTCCGGTCACGCAGAGAATGGCCGGCACGTTGGCCGAGGCCGCGCCCATCAGAAGGGCCGGGACCGTCTTGTCACAACCGCCGATCAGCACGACCGCGTCCATCGGTTGGGCACGGATCATTTCCTCCGCATCGATCGACATCAGGTTGCGCAGGAACATCGACGTCGGATGGGCGAAGCTTTCGTGGATGGAAATGGTCGGGAAGTCGACCGGCAGGCCACCCGCCAGCATGACCCCGCGTTTGATGGCCTCGACCAGGTCCGGCACGTTCTTGTGGCAGGCGTTGTATCCGGAGAACGTATTGGCGATGCCGATGATCGGCCGGTTCAGGGCGTCGTCGGTGTATCCCATGGCCTTGATGAAAGCGGTGCGCAGGAACAGGGAAAAGGCGTCGTCACCGTAGCGGGTCAGGCCCTTTTTCATGCCTGTCTGATCGTCGGACATTGGAGGTTTCCTTATGGGGGCTTGGATGCCGTGGATGTTTCATTGGTTACACTATTGGTGCCAGAGAACCGCAGGAACGTCCAGATCACCCGGCGCTTGGCCGCTCGTTGCGCCGAACAGAAAACCATGCATGGCCAACTTGTTATAAGTTTACCAAAGTGGCATCGGGTCTGTTGCGCTGCATCAAGCGATGTTTTACGGTTTAGGGGCAATTGGGGCCAGGGACGACTTTGTCAGACCAAAAAAAATCCAGATTTTTCGACGAGATGCACGCCGCTGACGGCGACATTCGGGATGCTTACCGGGATTATTCGGCCTGGTTGACGGACCAATCCATCGACCGTCTGCGCCAGAAACACGAACAGGCGGATCTGCTGTTCCGACGTCTCGGGATCACCTTCACCGTTTACGGTGAAGACGAGGGCGGTGAACGCCTGATCCCCTTCGACGTCATTCCCCGCATTCTCAGCGCCGACGAATGGTCGATCCTGGAGCGCGGCGCGATCCAGCGGGTCGATGCGTTGAATGCCTTCCTCCACGACATCTATCATGATCAGGAAATCATCCGCGCGGGCGTCGTGCCCGCCGAATTGGTCATGACAAACGAGGCCTTCCAGCCGCAGATGCTGGGCTTGGATATGCCGAAACAGGTTTACGCCCATGTTTCCGGTGTCGATGCCGTGCGCGTCGACGACAAGACATTTTATGTTCTGGAAGACAACGTGCGCACGCCGTCGGGTGTGTCCTACATGCTGGAAAACCGCGAAACCATGATGCGCCTGTTCCCGGATCTGTTCGCGCAATCCGTGGTGGCGCCGGTCGACCGGTATCCCGAATACCTGCTGCGCTCGCTGCAGGCCGTGGCCCCCGCCGGGGTGGACGATCCCACGGTGGTCCTGATGACACCCGGGCAATACAACTCGGCCTATTTCGAACATGCCTTCCTGGCCATGGAAATGGGGATTGAGTTGGTCGAAGGACGCGATCTGTTCGTCGATTCCGGGTCGATCTTCATGCGCACGACCGAAGGCCCGAAACGGGTCGACGTCATCTATCGCCGCGTCGACGACGGGTTCCTGGATCCCTTGGCTTACAATCCGGATTCCGCGCTCGGCGTGCCGGGCATTCTGTCCGTCGTTCGGTCGGGCCGCGTGACGGTCTGCAACGCCATGGGCACCGGCGTCGCCGACGACAAGGCCATGTATGTCTACGTGCCGGACATGATCCGCTTCTATCTGGGCGAAGAGCCGGTTCTGCAGAACGTGCCGACCTATTCCTGCCGGAAGCCGGATGATCTCAAGTACGTCCTGGACAACATTTCCGAATTGGTGGTCAAGGAAGTCCATGGGTCCGGCGGTTACGGCATGCTGGTCGGGCCCAAGGCCACCAAGGCGCAGTGTGATGAATTCAAGAAGCTGCTGAAGGCCGAACCGGACAACTACATCGCGCAGCCGACGCTGGCGTTGTCGACCTGCCCGACGCTGGTCGAGGAAGGGATCGCGCCGCGCCATGTCGATTTGCGGCCCTATGTGCTGTCCGGCGAGAAGACCCGGGTCATGCCGGGCGGCCTGACCCGCGTGGCGCTGAAGGCCGGCTCGCTGGTCGTCAATTCGTCGCAGGGCGGCGGCACCAAGGATACCTGGGTGCTGGAAGCGCCCGGCGAAATCTCGGAAACGGATTAGGGAAGGGACGGGCCGGATCATGCTGTCGAGCACAGCCGACAATCTCTTCTGGATGGCGCGCTATATGGAGCGCTCGGAGAATACCGCGCGGCTTCTGACGGGGCTTTACCATATGTCCCTGCTGCCCGCGCGGCGCGGCGCCCAGGCCGGCCTGTGGGAAGGATTGTTCCAGTCCGAGGACGAACGCGAAGCCTTCCTTGCCAAGTACGACGGTTTCCGCACGGACCCGGTCCTGACCTACATGGTGCTGGACCGCGACAATCCGTCGAGCATCCGTTCCTGCGTCTGGTCGGCGCGCGAAAACGTCCGCGCCACCCGCCATGTCCTGACGACGGACATGTGGGAAACCATCAATTCGACCTGGCTGGACATCGCCCATGTGACCTACGGCGACATGCTGGACATGGGGCATCACGATTTTCTGGAATGGATCAAGGTCCGCTCGCACCTGTTCCGGGGCGTTGCCCACGGCACCATGCGGCGCGGCGATGCCTTTGAATTCTGGCGCATGGGCGTGTTCATAGAACGGGCGGAAAACACCATTCGTCTGCTCGCCGCCCGGGCCCATACCTTCAAGCCTTCGGGCCCGGCACAACGCGCCGATACCGCGACCCTGGATTATTACCAATGGGGCACGCTGCTGCGCTCGGTGAACGCCTACAAGGCCTACCGCGAGATCTACAAAAGCCAGATCGACCTGCGTCGCGTGGTGGAGTTGCTGACGCTGAACCCGGAAATTCCGCGTTCGGTCATGGCCTGTGTCGAAGAAATCTATGAAATCCTCGAAGGTCTGCGCCCGCGTTCGCGGAGTTTCGAACATGCCAACGATCTGCTGACCCGCCTGCAATCGGCGCGGATCGACCGGATTTACCGAACGGGCATGGCGCGTTTTCTCGAAGATTACCGGTCGGGTCTGCATGAACTCAGTCTGCAGATTCAAAAAGACTTCCTGATGATTCAATAGGTCCAGTATGCATCTGACCGTCAACCATGTGACCCATTTCAAGTTCGGTGAACCGGCGACCCATTCGATTCAGTACATTCGGATGACGCCGCGCGCCGATCTGTGCCAGCGCGTGCGCTCTTGGGATATCACGGCATCCGGGCGGCTGACGCCCTGGTCCGACGGCTTCGACAATCAGGCCCATGTCGCGACCTATGACGGCGAACACGACGAAGTTCGGGTCACCGTGACGGGCGAGATCACGACCTCGGACACCAACGGCATCCTGCCCATGGACGACGGTCTGCCGCCCTATATCTTCCTGACGCCGACGGATTACACGGACAGCGACGCCGAAATCGAGAAATTCGCCAAACCCATCGGCAAGGTGTTGGCGGCGGAAGGCGCGCTGGCCGCCGGGCATGCCTTGATGGCCGCCGTGGCCGAAGCCGTCGAATACAAAAGCGGGCAGACCAACGTGACGACCACCGCGGCCGAGGCTTTGGCCGCGGGCAAGGGCGTCTGTCAGGATCAGACCCATCTGTTCATCGCCGCCGCGCGTCATCTGGAATTGCCGGCGCGCTACGTTTCCGGCTACCTCGCCGACAGCACGGGCAATGACAGCCACCTCGCCAGCCATGCCTGGGCCGAGATGCTGGTCGATGGCCTGGGTTGGGTCAGCTTCGATCCGGCGAACGACCAATGCGCGACGGATGCCTACATTCGCCTGGCGCTTGGCCTCGATTACGGCACGGCCAGCCCGATCCGGGGCCTGCGCTCCGGCGGTGGGGTCGAGGAAATGGACGTCAGCGTCCGTATCGAGGAACAACAGTAGGCGTACCGGCGCAGGCGCGGCACAGGCGACGCCGGGGGCCTTACCGCTACCCCTGTCTTGTGACGGGCCTACAAGCCCCGAACGAAATCCATCAGCAGAATGAAGGCCAGGAAGGCCACGACCCAGACCACCATCGAGCTGAGGTGCAGGGTCTTTGCCATCATGCCTTCGGGGCCGTGGTGGCGTTTGATGACGGTGATGGTGTTGGTCGTCGCCTGGGTCAGCGCGCTTTCGATCGACTTGCCCATGGCGCCCAGGGCACCGAGCAGCCGTTTCGCGGCCCAAGGACCGGCTTTGCGGTAGAACCAATCGCTATCCAGGTTGGTCGATTTGCTGTCCGTCGGGAAGATGCGGAACGTCAACAGGATGACGAAAGCCAGCGCCGTGAACATCATGATCTGCAACTGCTGGATCACGTGGTAGCTGGTGTAGGGTTTGTAATCCACGGGGTAGGGCAGAATGTCGTACAGCACCGCCGGATAACAGCCGATGAAGACGCACAGGAAGGCCGTCAGGCCCATGGCCGCCAGCATGTTCCAAGGCGCTTCCTTCACGCGATGGCCGCTGTCTTGGCCGAAGAAGGTGAAGTAGGGAAGCTTCAAACCGCAGGTCAGGAACACACCGACCGAGGCGAACAACAAGGCGCCCCAAATCATCGAATGATGCTCGACCGCGACGGCCGTGATGATCATGGATTTGGAAACGAACCCGGCGAACAGCGGAAACGCCATGGAGGCAGCGCCGATGATGCAGAACCCGGCCGTCCACGGCATCGACTTGAACAACCCGCCCAGTTCGGATGCCTTGCACGTGCCGGTCCGGAACAGAACGGCGCCCATCGTCATGAACAACAGTCCCTTGTAGAGGATATGGCTGAATGCCTGAGCGGCCGTGCCGTTCAAAGCCAATTCCGTGCCGACGCCGACGCCCACGACCATGAAGCCCAACTGGTTGTTCAGGGCATAGGCCAACAGCCGGCGAAGATCGTTTTCGATCAAGGCGTAGAAGACCGGGAATATGGCCATCACCGCGCCGATGTAGATCAGCACCTCGGTCCCGGCGAACCCGCGGGCCAGGGCATAGACGGCGAGCTTCGTCGTGAAGGCGCTGAGGATCACCGTGCCGGTGACCGTTGCTTCGGGATAGGAATCCTGCAGCCAGTTGTGCAGCAGCGGGAACGCGCATTTGATGCCGAAGGCCAGCAAGATCAGCTTCCCGGCCAGGCTGTCGACGCCGATATGGGTGAAGTCGATGGAACCGGTCAGCATGTACCAGGCGACCGTACCGGACAGCAGGATTACACCAGACGACACTTGGATCAGCAGATAGCGCATGCCGCAGCGGTAGGCAGCGTCGGTACGGGACGCCCAGATCAGGAAGACGGACGAGATGCCGGTCAATTCCCAATAGATGAACAAGGTCACCAGATCGCCTGCGAAGACGGCCGCGATGGCGGCACCCGCATAGATCATGGCGGAAATCTGCTGCACCGCGTCCCGGTCATGCCAGGCGAACAGGAACCCCAGGAAGGCCGCAATGTTGAAGATATAACCCCAGACCAGGGACAGGCGGTCGACCTGAAGAAGCTCCAGCGTCATCCCGAAGGCCTCCATGGTGACCAGGGTGCCGGGCTCCAACTGATATACGGCGGCGAAGCCGAGGGCGGGCAGGGCCAACAGGTACAGCCGCCGGATCGCCTGCGGCAGAAGCGGGATGGGCAGCGCGCCCAGGATCAGGATAAGACCCGGATTGATGCTAGCGATCGCGGTCATAATAATCCTCGCCCCGCATCAGAAACGCGCGCATGAGCTTTGCCCCGATGACCAGGACCACGCACATGACGAACCCGTATAGCGCATAGAAACCGAAGACGTCTTCCACGCCGAAATGGGAATGTTTTTCGTAGAAGCCGTCGGCGAAGAACAGCACCCCGCACAGAACGAACAGGGCGAGCACGATCTTTCGCACGGTCTTCGGATCATCCAGCCAACTGCGACGCCCGTCGGTTTTGCGTTCTCGCTCTTCGCTCATCGCGCCTAGCCTCCAAACACCGGGGATATGAAGTTGCGGAGCTTGTCCGCATAAAAGAACAGCAGGATGCAGCCGGTGCTGGTCAGGACGATCGGCAACAGACACATGACCGACGCATCCGCCACGCCCGCACGGCCGAATGAAAGATGGCGCAGCAAGGGATGGCTGGGCGGCGCGTGGTGATGGTCGTCGCCGTGCCCGTCCTTGTCATCCGCATCATGGTGCCCGTCGTCGGCCTTCGTCTCGGGCTTGCCGAAGAACCCGTATAGGACGACCGGCATGAGATAGGCGATGTTCAGCAGCGACGACAGCATCAGCACCGCGCCGAAGATCATTTTGTCCGCATCCGCGGCCCCTAGCGACAGATACCATTTCGACCACATCCCGCCGAACGGCGGCAGCCCGATCAACGACATGGAGGCCAGGAAGAAGCAGAAGAACGTGACCGGCATTTTGCGGCCCAGGCCCTTCATGTCGGAAATATCCGTCTTATGGGCGAAGACGATGATCGCCCCGGCGCAGAAGAACAGGGTGATCTTGGCAAAGGCGTGCATGGCGATATGCATGGCCGATCCCGTCGCCGCCATTTCGTTCGCCAGCATGGCGCCCAGGACGATGTAGCTCAGCTGACTGACGGTCGAATAGGCGAGCCGGAGTTTCAGGTTGTTCTGGCGCATGGCGACCAGCGACGCCGCGAGGATCGTGAAGGCCGCGACGTACAGCAGGAAATCCGTGCCCTGCGCTACGGCGACCAGATCGATGCCGAAGATATAGACGACGACCTTGAGGACGGAAAACACACCCGCCTTGACGACCGCGACGGCGTGCAGCAAGGCCGAAACCGGCGTCGGCGCGACCATGGCGGCGGGCAGCCATCGGTGGAACGGCATCAACGCCGCCTTGCCGATGCCGAAGGCATAAAGCGCCAGCAGGATCGCCGTCATCGATCCCTGGAGCATTTCCGGCTCCAGGATGCCGCCCGGGACGAAGTCCAGCGTACCCGCGATTTCCCAGGTCCAGATCATCCCGAACAGCAGGAAGCCGATGGAGGTCGACAGCAGAATGCCCAGGTAGACCCGGCCGGACCGCTTGGCTTCCTCGCTGCCGTGGTGGGCGACCAGCGGGAAGGTCGAGACCGACAGCACTTCGTAGAACACGAACAGCGTCAGCATGTTCCCGGCCATGGCGACCCCGATCGCCGAGGCGATGGCGATGGCGAAGAAGAAAAAGAACCGGGTCTGGTTTTCTTCGTGATGACCACGCATGTAGCCGATGGCGTACAGCGTCGTCAGAATCCACAGGAAGCTCGCGATCCCGGCGAAAATCATGCCGAGCGGCTCCAACGTCAGACGGATCGGAAGGCCCGGCACCATGTCCAGGAGGACCACGTCCGGCCGTCCGCCCGCCGCGACGATGGGATAGAATTGCGTCACCACGTAGAACAGGCAGATCGCGGTCACCAGGCTGGCGGCGTCGCGGGCATTTTCCCAACGGCCGAGCGCCAGCACGGCGAAGGCGCCGATCACCGGAATGAGAATGGCGAGGATCATCAAATCGCCCGCCGCGGCGGCGGCCGCCGTTGCTTCCGCCGGGGTCATGGCCTGCCTCCCGCGACGGACTGCATCAGCGCGTTGGCCGCATGGGTCGCGATGTCGAGCGTCGTGTTGCCGTCAATGCCGTACCAGACCGTGGCGGCGGCCAGAACGATCATCGGCACCAACATGGAAAGCGGGGCTTCGGTCCGTCCGGTGCTGCCTTCCGGCGGCGCCTTCAGATAGGCGACCTCGACCACGCGCCAGACGTAGGCGATGGCCAGCAGCGACGACAACAGGATACCGGCGGCGATATACCACCATCCGGCGTCCAGCGCCGCGACGACCAATTGCCATTTGGAAATGAAGCCGACCGTCAACGGCGTGCCGATCAGGGATAGCCCGGAGACCAGAAAGACCGCGGTCGTCACCGGCATGCGTTTGCCGATACCGGCCAGGTCGTTCAGCTTGACCGATCCGATGACGTAGAACATCGCGCCGACGGCCATGAAGGCGACGCCCTTCATCACCGCGTGGTTGAACAGATGCACGATGCTGCCTGCGACGCCGGCCGCGGTGGCCATGCCCATGCCGAGAACCATGTAGCCGACCTGGGACACACTGGAGAACGCCAGCATGCGTTTGACGTCGTTTTGGAAGATCGCGACGAAGGCGCCGGCGAACATTCCGACGATGCCCAGGATGATGAGCATCAGGTTGATGCCCGTGGTGTCGAACAGGGCCGTCCCGCCGAACACCGTAAACACGAGGCGCAGCAGGGCATATATCGCGACCTTGGTCGCCGTCGAGGCGAGAAACACGGTCACGGCCGAGGGGGCGAAGGCATAGGCATTCGGCAGCCAGGTGTGCAGCGGGAACATCGCGACCTTCAGGCCCAGGCCGACAACCACGAAGGCGAAGGCGGCAAGAACCGTCCGTGTGTGATCGACGGCGGGCAGCAATGTCGCCAGATCGGCCATGTTGAGCGAGCCGGTCATCATGTACATCATGCCGACGCCGATGATGTAGAACGTGGCCCCCAGGGTGCCCATGATCAGATAGCGGTAGGACGCGGTCAGCGCCCGGCGGCTTTGGCCAAGCGATATCAGCACGTAGCTCGACAGCGACGAGATTTCCAGGAACACGAACAGGTTGAACGCATCCGCCGTCGTCGTGATGCCCAGCAACCCGGTCATGCAGAGCATGTACATCAAGTAGAACAGATAAATCCGGGGGCGCGGGACCTCGCGTTCGACGCTGGCCTTGGCGTAGGGCAGGGTGACGGCGGCAATTGCCGTGACGATCACCAGCACCACGGCGTTGGCCGCGTCGATGCGGTATTCGATGCCCCAGGGCGCCGGCCAATTGCCCATCTCGTAGATGATCAGGCCGGTCGACAGCGTCTTGCCCAGCAGCACCAGGGCGATGGCGAAGGAAATCCAGGTGACGATCAGCGCCCAAAGCCAGCTCAGCTTCGCATCGCGCAACAGGACGCAGACCGGAGCCGCCAACAACGGCACCACCACCTGCAAGGCAGGCAGGTGCGGCTCCAACATTGGGGCGAAGGGCAGCGACAGGAAGAAAAGATAGATGGCGCTCACGTGTCTTCCTCCTCTTCCACCGCCTGAATCTCGTCATCCTCGATGGTGTCGTAGGCATTGCGGATGCGCACGACCAGGGCGAGGCCCAGGGCCGTCGTGGCCACGCCGACGACGATTGCCGTGAGGATCAGGACGTGGGGCAGGGGGTTGGCGTATTTCTCGATCCCGTCGGCCAGGATCGGCGCCGTGCCACCGGAAACCTTGGCCATCAGGATGTAGAACAGGAAGACGGAGACCTGAAACACGTTCAGGCCGACGATCTTCTTCACCAGGTTGTCGTGGGCGATGACGATGTAGAACCCGGTCATCATCAGCACGACGACGATCCAATAGCCCAACAGCCCGGGCGACCCGGGGCCGGCCATGAAGGCCTCGAACGATTGCCACATCGCATAGAGCGGGGCGAAGGCGTCGACGATGCCCTGCATGGCCTTAGTCCTCCCCCGTCTGGCCGGCGAACACGTTGAAGATCGTGATCATCGCGGCGGCCACGGTGATGCCCACGCCGGCCTCGACGATCAGAATGCCGTAGTGCTGGCCGTGCAGGGGGTCGTGGGCAAGGACGTTGTAATCCAGATAATTACCGCCCAGCAGCAGCCCGGCGACGCCGCACAGGCCATAAGTCAGCACGCCGACGACCAGCAACAGGCGGGTGACCCAAGGCGGCAGCACCTTCTTTACCGTCTCGACGCCGAACAGGATGGCGTAGAGGATGAACGCCGCGCCGAAGATCACGCCCGCCTGAAAACCGCCGCCGGGGCCGAAATCGCCGTGGAACTGAACATACAGCGCGAACACCAAGATCGGCGGAATCAGAAACTTGGAGACGACGCGCAGAACGACCTTGCGATGCATCATGATGCCGTCTCCTTGTCCTTGTCCGGAGAGGCGTCGTCCGACCGTGCCGTCACGGTTTCGTCGGCGATTTCGTCCTCGCGCCGCCGCCGTCCGGCGCGGCCGAGAATGGCCAGGACGCCCGTCGCGGCGGTGAAGATCACGAAGACCTCGCCCAAGGTATCGAAGCTTCGGTAGCTGGCCAGGACGCTGGTCACGACGTTGGGCATGCCCACTTCGCCGAAGGATTTTTCAAGATACCGGGGGGCGACATGATGATGGATCGGCGCGATGGGGTCGCCGTAGCGCGGCATGTCGAAGGTGCCGTAGATCAGCACCGCGCCGGTGACCGCGACGACGAAGAATGCGGCCGTGCCCTTGGATTTCCCGCCGGTGACCTTTTCCTGGCGGGTTGTCAGGGCCAGCGTGCCCAGCATCAAAACCGTCGAAATGCCCGCGCCGACGGCAGCCTCGGTAAAGGCCACGTCGACGGCATCCAGCACGACGTAAGCGGCAGCAGCGGTCAGCGAGAAAATGCCCGACAGCATGGAGACCGCGAACAGATCGCGGATGCGGGCGATGGCGATGGCCATGACCCCCATGATCAGCATCAGGACGATGATCGTGAGCGTTTCTATGACCGACCTCCCCGGCTGAGGGCGGTGCTTTTCTCTTCATCGACCTTGGGCGTGACGCCGGCGCTGAGGCAGGCGCGGGCCAGGGCATGGGTCGCCGTCGGACTGGTGAAGAAGAGGAAGGCAAGGATCAGCGCCAGCTTGATCGTGACGATGCTGAGACCGGATTGGAACATCAGGCCGACCAGGATCAGCTCGGCCCCCAGTGTGTCGATGACGCCCGCCGGGTGCATGCGGGCGAAGACGTCGCGCATGGTGATCATGCCGACACCGCCGATAATCAACAGCAACCCGCCGGGAATGACGAACAACCAAGTCAGAATGTCGAACACCGTTTGATCCATCAGATGTCCCCCACGTCGGGGCCGGGGGCGTCCTCGCCGTGGCCCATGTCGCGGAACTTGATGAACTTGGTCACGGCGATGGTGCCGATGAAGTTGATCAAGGCATAAACCAGGGCCAGGTCGAGGAATTCCGGGCGGCCCTGCACGAAACCGATGACCGCGATCAGGACGACCGTCAGGGTGCCGAAGGCGTTCACCGCCAGAATCCGGTCGAACACGGTCGGCCCCTTGAGGGCGCGCACCAGGACCAGGATCATGGTGACCAGAACGGCCAGCGCGGCGGCGGCGAAGCTCATGGGCTCAGCGATCCTCTTCCGGATGGCCTTCGACGGCCGTGCACCGGCGATCCATCTCGCCGGATTTCAGGCCGTCGGCGGCGCCGCGGGTCAGGGCATGAACGATCATCACGCCGTCTTCGACCTCCAATGTCACGGTGCCGGGGGTCAGGGTGATGGAATTGGCGTAGATGACGTGGCCCAGTTCGGTCTTCTGCGTCGCCTTGGTGCGGAAGACCGAGGTATGGACCCGGCCCTTGGGCGACAGCACGGCCTTCACCACGTCGATGTTGGCCATCAGAATTTCCTTGCCCAACCAGGGCATGTAGGTGGCCCAGCGCCAGGTGACATGGATCGGGTGGCCTTCGTGGTCGATGACGTCCATGCGGTGGGCGATATAGACCACCAGGGCGATGGAGCCGGCGCCGAGCGCCAGAATCAGGGGAATGGTGTAGCCGGAAAGCAACCACCACAGTGCTGCGAGGCCAATGGCTAGGCTGATCGCATGAAGCACGCCGATATTCCCCCGTCTTCCCATGTCCGTTTCCGGGCCGTCGAGCGCCCCGGGCCGGGATGGCCGAATTGATCCGTTCGGTATACCATCCAATCCCATCGACGTGGCAACAATTTCGACATAATTTCCAACAATAACAACGCTGTTACGGGCGTTCTTTCGGGTGCCGAATAGCCGATTTCGACTCGTGTACTTATTAACTATGGGATTTCATCATTTCATGCCCTCTGATCGCCGCCTGTTTCGACTGCGCCAATTGCGCCGATGGCTGCTGATCGCCGCCGTGATCGTTCCGACGGCGGTCTCGGCCGTCCTGATGTCGGGCATTGTGCCCACCCGATTCGGCGCCGCCGCCCAGGCGTCGGAGAAAATCGCCTTCGCGGAATCCCAGGTCGTCCTGCGGACGGCGGGGGGCAATCATGTGTTCACGGTCGAAATGGCGGTCGATGACGCGCAACGCGCGCTGGGCCTGATGTTCCGCCGTGAATTGGCGCCCGACCACGGGATGCTGTTCGATTTCGGGCGGGACACATTTATTTCCATGTGGATGCGTAACACCTTCATATCGTTGGATATGTTGTTCATCACATCGGATGGGCGGATTTCCTTCATCCGCGAAAACACCACCCCGCAATCCCTGGAAACCATTGAGGCGCCGGAGCGTAATCGCGCGGTGCTGGAGCTTGCCGCCGGTACGGCCGCGCGCCTTGGGCTTAAGGTCGGCGACCGGGTCGATCACGAAATTTTCGGCCGCCCGGCCAAGCCCGGCGGTTGAGCGATAGCACGCTTGCCATGCCGGGGGTTAAACCCTAGGTTTCCCCCGCATCGGGGCGTAGCTCAGCCTGGTAGAGTGCCTGCTTTGGGAGCAGGATGTCGCTGGTTCGAATCCAGTCGCCCCGACCATCTCCGCGGGAAAGCCGCGGCGCATGATGCAACGGATCGGTTGACGGATGCGCCGGAAGCCCGCATAGAAACAGTATCGGCGCGGATCGAACGTCCGACCCGCCGCCGAAACCGCCCAGAAACCGTGACGGGACTCGAATGAGATGAGCGAAGCGCGCATTTTCCAGCCGGCCAAGAACGCCATGCAATCGGGCCGTGGCAAGACCAAACGTTGGGTTTTGGAATACGAGCCGGCGGAACGCCGCGTCGCCGATCCCCTGATGGGTTGGATCGGTTCGGGCGACACCAAGGGCCAGCTTCGGATGAAGTTCGACAGCAAGGAAGAAGCGATCGAATACGCCAAGAAGAACGGCCTGATCTACCGCGTGATCGAACCGCACACGCGCAAGGTGAAACCGAAAAGCTATTCCGACAATTTCGCGTTCGACAGAGTGGGCGTCTGGACCCATTAACCCACGGCGGGCCGGCCTTTCTTTGTTTCGAAAATTCCCAAGACGGCCCGGCAAACGATCGGGCCGTTGTCTTTTGAGGCCCCGTAGCTCAACTGGATAGAGCAGCTGCCTTCTAAGCAGCAGGTTCGAGGTTCGAGTCCTCGCGGGGTCGCCAGACTTTCCCTCTAACGTTTTGAAATAAAACAAAACGATAGAATCAAAATGGGGCCCGGGACTGCCCAATTGATCTGCGCGGAAGACAAAGCGCCGCCGGAGGCCGCCATTGTCGGCGATCTTTATCCACCATCATTCATCAATATACCTGCGCCGAGGTTCGCCATACGATAGATGTCGTCGCGGATCGCAATTCATTTCAGAAACCACCCGAAAGATCGCCCCATGCCTACAACCGTCGCAATTTATGAACGCACCGTCGAAAGGCTGCGGTCGAGATTGGAAACGTTAGCTTCAGACGTCGTGATCGTTCCGTTCAACAAGAACGGAGAGTATTTGGTCGATGGTCAGGTGTCTGCGCCTGAGGAAACCGCCATCGACTATCTATGGCTGAGCCACGAACTCAGTGCCGAGAAGATCGTCGGTGCGGCGCTCGAAATGGCGTTGCGAACCAAGTCCATCGACGTCATGCAAACGTTCAATGCCGGGCTTGATTTGCCGGCCTACAAACAGGTCGCGGACAAAGGCGTGCGGATATGCAATTCGAACGCCCAAGCCGTGGCGATTTCAGAATACGTCCTGGCCAATGTGCTGGCCTGCTTCCATCCGCTGGCACAGCGCCAACAACTTCAGTCTGAAAAGGCGTGGGAGAAGACTCCCTTTCGGGAGATCGCCGGAACCAACTGGCTGATCGTCGGATTTGGGCCGATCGGCGAGAACGTCGCGAGCCGCGCCCGTGCTTTTGGCGCATCCGTTTCCGTTATTCGCCGTTCGCCACAGCCGATTGAAGGGGTGGACCGCGTCGGCAGCCTTAAGGACATCGAGCCGTTTCTGGCAGACGCCGACGTGATCGTTTTGGCCTGCGCCTTGAACGACGAAACGCGTGGCATGGCCAATGGCCGCTTCTTCGACGCGGTCAAACCGGGCGCGCTGCTGATCAATATTGCACGGGGCGGCATCATTGATGATGCGGCGTTGTTTGCGGCGCTGGATGACGGGCGGATTTCAAAGGCGGTTCTGGATGTCTTCAACCAGGAACCGCTGCCGGCCGGCGATCCATACTGGGAACATCCGGGAGTGATCGTGACCGCGCATACGTCGTTCAACGGCAGCGGGGTGCGGGGACGTTGGGACGATTTGTTCTTCGATAATTTCCCGCGCTACCTGAATGGCGAGCCGTTGAACAACGAAGTGTCCCCGGAAAAAATCTGACCGATCGGCTGGACCGTCGTCTTGTGGTTCCCCGCCGGGTAATTTTCCGAACCTATTCGGTAAGTGCTTGATATAGATTGATTGCGGTCCCCCATTCGGGGGCGTCACGCCTAACGTTGACCAATGAGGAGGAGCGGCAGTGAGCCTAAAACGCATGGTTCTGCAAATGGGGCAGGGCACGGACATTCACGGGGCGGACAGCACCAAGGCCGCCGAACGCGCCGTGCGCGACGCCCTTTGGCGGAATTACCTGCAGATCGCCGACGCCCTGGGCCAGCCGCGGGACAACATGGTCATCGAGGTGACGATCGGCGCCCCGCGCCCGGAGACGATCGACAAAGCGACCGTTGCCGCCGTGTTTCCCTACGGCCAGATCACGGTGAACTGCCAAGAAGGCGGATTGGCGATTCCGACGCCGGACGGCGACGATTCGACGTTGTTGGCGCATGCCGCCGTTGTCGTCCGCATGAATGTGCCAGACGAAGCCCTGGGAGATGCGACATGAGCGGAAAATTGGACCGCGTTATTCTGGAAACCGGCTCCGGTGTGTCGCTGCGCGGCGGCAATTACACGAAAGCCGCCTGCCGCGCCGTCGACGACGCCATTCATCATTCCAGCCTGTCGTTCATGCGTGAAATGGGCATGGACCCGGATACCGAAATGGTCGTCGAGGTCACCATTGGCGTCCAGGACCCGTCGGCGGTCGACGTCGAAGCGGTTCAGGCGCTGCTGCCGCACGGCAAAGCGTCGGTTCAGGTGGTGAAAGGCGGCTTGAACGTCCCTTATCCGGAACGTGGATACGAGACGATCATCGCCAGCGCCGCGATTGCGGCCTTCGCCGATCTTTCGAAGTTCAAAAGCGCGTAAGCGCCGCGCGCGAAACGCCGATCACAGATACGAGGCTCTGATCGAATAGGTCCCGGACAGGGCGGTTTTGACAGACGATCAGCCCGCGGGCGGGGCTCAAGACACGGACGGCAAGACCTGCGACAACCACGTTTCGTAATCGCGGTCGCCGACCTGTGTGGGGTTGGCGATCGCGCTGTTCAGGCGCAGGCCCGCTCTGCCCATGTCCCGCGCCTGTTTGGGGGACAGGCCGAACCGGGCCTTGAACGCGCGCGAAAAGTGAGCCTCGCTTGAGAAGCCCCAATTGAAGGCAATGTCGTAGATATACCGATGCGCCAAGGCGAGTGACGTCAGGTCCTCCGCCGCCCGGCGCAGGCGCCGTTCCTGGATATAGGCGCGGACCCCGCCATGATGTTCGAACAGTCGATATAGACTGGCGCGGGACAGGCCGATCGCGCCGCAGATCGTCGTGATCGAAAGATCGTTCAAATGCAGATTTCGCTCGATCTCCGCCTTTGCCCGCTGCATCAGCCTTGCGGCGATGGAGGCCGCACCGTTTTCGATGTTCCGGGTATCGCCGTTCAAGGCACTGGCCATCAGCGCCAGGGTCGGCTCGATCATCAGCGTGGCCTCGTCACGGCTCAATGAATTGGCCTTGGTTGCGATCATCCTCAAATGCGCGGCGGCGATGTCGGCCAATGCGGAACCCCGTTTCAGAACGCGCCCTTCCTGGCTGTCCGGGCGCTTCAGGAAAGGGGCGAGCAGGGAACGCGGCACGACCAGGGAGAGGTGTTCGAAGTCGCTTGTCGTTGCCTCGTGCCGTTCCGCCAGATCAATGATCAGAATGTCGCCCGGTTCCGCTTCGCCCTGGCGGCTGCCGCTTCGCACGGCTTGTCCTCCGCGCAGATGGGTTTGGATCAGGTAGTGATCCAGGCCGTCATTGGCGGGGCGCAAAGGGCCGCGTTCGAATTTCTGCGCCGCTGTCTCGCAGCGGCTGAACATGATCTGGTCGTTTAGGAGATAGCTTGTCAGGGAGGCGTTGAAGCCATCCATCCGGGTGCGGATCGTCGGCGTAATATCGAAAAGTGCGGCAATGCTCTCGCGCCAAATATCGAACCGCTGCCCGCCGGGCAGGCGCTTGGTCGAAAAATCGGACTTGTCGATTGCATTCATAACCCGGTCGCCAATACCGCGGCGGCTCGTTCGCAGGACCTGCAATGGCCCCCCATGGCCGCATTATTCCTTGGTCCAAGGGTATCGCCCGGCATGACGGCGGATCAAGGAATTTGAGACGCTCAGTCAAACATCGCCGAAAC
>NZRL01000036.1 GCA_002696205.1 Rhodospirillaceae bacterium
CTGGGCGACAGACCGAGACGCCGGGAATACCTGATCGAATACCTCCACCTGATCCAGGATGCATTCGGCCATCTGTCGGCGGACCACATGGCGGCGCTGGCGACGGAATTGCGCCTGGCGCAGACCGAAGTTTACGAAGTCGCGACCTTCTATCATCACTTCGACGTGGTGAAGGAAGGAGCGGACGCACCGCCGGCACTGACCGTGCGGGTCTGCGACAGCATCACCTGCGAGATGAAGGGCTCGGCCGCGCTGACCGAAAAGCTCAAGACCGTCATGGGGCCGGACGTGCGCATCCTGCATGCCCCCTGCGTCGGGGCCTGCGACCACGCCCCGGTCGCCGTCGTCAAGCAGCATCAGATTTTCGACGCCGACGTCGACAAGGTAAAAGCCGCCGTCGACGGACAGACCCTGGCGCAGCCGCTACCCGACTATCAGGACCTTGCCGCCTATCAGGCGGAAGGCGGCTACAAGATGCTCACCGAATGTCTGTCGGGCGCCCGCGACCGCGATGCGACCGTCGAGGTTATCAAGGACTCCGGTCTGCGCGGCCTGGGCGGCGCCGGTTTCCCGACGGCCACCAAATGGGGCTTCATGAAGAACGCGCCGAAGCCGCGGCTGGTCGCGATCAACGCCGACGAGGGCGAACCCGGCACCTTCAAGGACCGATATTGCTTCGAGACGACGCCCCACCGGGTGATCGAGGGCGCCTTGATCGCCGCCTGGTCGGTCGAGGCCGAAGCCGCCTATATCTATCTGCGTGACGAATACCCCGCCTGCCGCGAGGTCCTGCTGGCCGAAATCAAGAAGGTCGAGGACGCGGGTCTGAATGGCGACATCGCCCTGCATCTGCGGCGCGGCGCCGGGGCTTATATCTGCGGCGAGGAATCCGGAATGCTGGAAAGCATCGAAGGCAAGCGCGGCCTGCCGCGCAACCGCCCGCCCTTCCCGGCCCAGGCGGGCCTGTGGGGCCGCCCGACGCTGATCAACAACGTCGAAACCGTCTACTGGCTGCCCAAGATCCTGGAACACGGCGGCAGCTGGTACCAGGACCAGGGCCGGCCGCATTTCTTCTCGGTCTCGGGCCGGGTGAAGGAACCGGGGGTCAAGTTGGCCCCGGCCGGGACCACGGCGCGCCAGTTGATCGAAGACTACTGCGGCGGCATGGCCGATGGCCACACCTTCAAGGCCTACCTGCCGGGCGGTGCGTCCGGCGGCATCCTGCCGGAAAGCCTGGCGGATGAGCCGCTGGATTTCGGCACCCTGGACAAGCACGGGTGCTTCATCGGTTCTTCCGCCGTCGTCATCTTCAGCCAGGACGATGACGTGAAGGAAATCTGCAAGAACCTGATCCGGTTCTTCGAGGATGAAAGCTGCGGGCAGTGCACGCCCTGCCGCGTCGGCTGCGAGAAAATGCTGAAATTGATCGACAAGCCCAAGTGGGATGCCGATCTCATTGAGGAATTGAGTGCCGCCATGCGCGATGCGTCGATCTGCGGCCTGGGCCAGGCGGCGCCGAACCCGGTGCAGGCGGCCTTGCGGTTCTTTGGGGAGGATGTGCAATGAGCGCCCAAGAGACCACCGAAACCATCAAGTTCACCCTGGACGGACAGGAAGTCGAGGCGCGGGCCGGCGAGACCATCTGGGACGTCGCCAAGCGCCAGGGCAACACCATCCCGCACCTTTGCCACCGGCCCCAGCCGGGCTATCGGCCCGACGCCAACTGCCGCGCCTGCATGGTCGAGATCAAGGGCGAACGAGTCCTGGCCCCGTCCTGCCGCCGCGAGCCGACCAACGGCATGGATGTCGTTACCGACAATGAACGGGCGACCAAGGCGCGCAAGATGGTCCTGGAACTTCTGCTCGCCGATCAGCCGGAACGCCGCGAAGCCCACGACCCCGATTCCCTGTTCTGGCATTGGGCGGACAAGGCCGGGATTTCCCAAAGCCGGTTCGACGCCCGCACGGCCTGTCCCGCGCCCGACCGTTCGCACACCGCCATGGCCGTCAATCTGGATGCCTGCATCCAGTGCAACCTGTGCGTCCGCGCCTGCCGCGAGGTCCAGGTCAACGACGTCATCGGCATGGCGAACCGCGGCCACAAATCGCAGATCGTGTTCGACATGAACGATCCCATGGGCGACAGCACCTGCGTCGCCTGCGGCGAATGCGTTCAGGCCTGCCCGACGGGGGCCTTGATGCCGTCGACCATGGTCGACGACAAACAGGTTCATATCGGCAAGGCCGACCGTCAGGTCGACAGCCTCTGCCCCTATTGCGGCGTCGGCTGTCAGGCGACCTTCCACGTCAAGGACAACAAGATCGTCTACGTCGAAGGCAAGGACGGGTACTCCAACGAAAACCGGCTCTGCGTGAAGGGCCGCTTCGGCTTTGACTACGTCGATCACCCGCATCGCCTGACCAAGCCCCTGATCCGCAAGGACGGCGTCGGAAAGGACCGCGATTTCGAAGTCGATCCCGCCAACCCGCTGAGCCATTTCCGCGAAGCCACCTGGGAAGAGGCCCTGGACCTGGCGGCGGCGGGCCTGAAGAAGGTTCTCGACCGCGACGGGCCGCAGGCCATGGCCGGTTTCGGTTCGGCCAAGGGCTCCAACGAAGAGGCCTACATGGTGCAGAAACTGGTGCGCCAGGGCTTCCGCACCAACAACGTCGACCATTGCACGCGGCTTTGCCATGCATCCTCGGTCGCGGCCCTGATGGAAGGCATCAATTCCGGCGCGGTCACGGCATCGTTCAACGACGCCAAGGATTCCGACGTCATCATCGTGATCGGCGCGCGCCCGACCCAGAACCACCCGGTCGCGGCGACCTTCCTGAAGAATGCCGCCAAGCGGGGCGCCCGGCTTTACGTCATGGATCCGCGCAAACAGGATCTGTCGCGCCACGCGACCCGACACCTGCAATTCAAGGCCGGTCAGGACGTGGCGCTGCTGAACGCCATGATCCACACGATCATCGACGAAGACCTGACCGACGTGCAGTACATCCAGGCCAATACCGAAGGGTATGAGGAACTCAAAGAGAACTCGAAGCAGTTCTCGCCCGAAGCCATGGAGCCGGTTTGCGGCATCCCGGCCGAGGTCATCCGTGAGGTCGCCCGCGACTACGCGACGGCGGATCATTCGCTGATCTTCTGGGGCATGGGCATCAGCCAGCACGTCCACGGCACGGATAACGCCCGCTGCCTGATCGCGCTTTCCATGATCACCGGCCAGGTCGGCCGCCCGGGCACCGGCCTGCATCCGCTGCGCGGTCAGAACAACGTGCAGGGGGCGTCGGACGCCGGCCTGATCCCCATGGTCTACCCCGATTACAAGTCGGTGGAGACGGAGGATATCCGCTCGATCTACGAAGACCTCTGGGGGGTCGAGTTGAACCGGGAACGCGGCCTGACCGTGGTCGAGATCATCCACGCGATCCTCGCCGACGAGGTCAAGGCCATGTACATCATGGGCGAAAACCCGGCGATGTCCGACCCGGACACGCAGCACGCCCGCGAGGCCCTGGCCCGGCTGGAACACCTCGTGGTGCAGGATATCTTCTTCACCGAGACCTGCTTCCACGCCGACGTGGTCCTCCCTGCCTCGGCCTTCCCGGAGAAGTCCGGCACCTTCTCCAACACCAACCGCCAGGTTCAGATGGCGCGGCCCGTCGTCGACATGCCCGGCGAGGCACGCCAGGATTGGTGGATCATTCAGGAAATCGCCAACCGCATCGGTCTGAACTGGACCTATACCGGTCCGGCCGACGTCTTCGCGGAAATGAAGAAGGTCATGCATTCCCTGGACAACATCACCTGGGAGCGCCTGGAGGCTGAAGACAGCATCATCTATCCCTGCAAGTCCGAGGACTCACGCGGCGAGAACATCATCTTCGGCGAAGGCTTCCCGACGGCCTCGGGGCGGGCCAAGTTGGTCCCTGCGCAATTGGTGCCGCCGGACGAACTGCCCGACGACGAGTTCCCCATGGTCCTGACCACGGGCCGCATGCTGGAACATTGGCACACGGGTGCCATGACCCGGCGAGCGACGGTTCTGAACCTTCTGGAGCCGGAACCGGTGGTCAGCATGAACCCCTACACCATGGGCGAAAAGGGCCTGGCGCCGGGCGACCGGGTGAAGGTCGAAACCCGCCGCGGCGCCATCGAATTGAAGGTCCGCGCCGACCGCGACGTCGCCGACGGCATGATCTTCATTCCGTTCTGCTTCCACGAAGCGGCGGCCAATATCCTGACCAACCCGCAGTTGGATCCGTTCGGCAAGATCCCCGAATTCAAGTTCTGCGCGGCCCGGATCGAAAAATTGCCCGAAGCGGTACAGGCGGCGGAATAGCCCGGACGCCTGAAACCAAAAATCAAAAATGGGAAACGGAGGCCGAGGCCTCCGTTTTTCTTTCGCGGTCCCGCCAAGCGGCGGCCGGGCCTCAGCCGTCGCCGCGCTTGAGGATATCCTCGGCAATGGCATGAACGGAGGGACTGCCCTCCTCGACGCCCGAGATCGCGGCCGTGCGGTCCTTGACCTCAGCCTTAACCTCATCGAGCGAAACGCCGGATTTCTTAAGCACCACAGCCAGAATCGATTCGATGGCCAGGATATGGGCGGCCAGGTTTTCCGATTCTTCCATACGCGCCTGGGTCGCCTGACCAAAGCTTTGAAGCTCCTCGGCGATCTGCGTCAAATTACCTTCCAGGTCTTTGATTTGATTGAAAAAACCTGAGTCTTCCAGATGTTTGACGAAGGCTTGCGAGGCTTCTTTCGCATCGCTCGATTCTGTATCGGACATGGTTTCCTCTCACGCCTTATCATATGACACGTTCAGCATACCCGTTGGGCAGCGGCCTGTCATGCCCGGCTCTGCGGGCGGGACAGAGCCTTTTCCACAAGATGAAAGGGTGCGTTGAATCGGCCCTATAATGCACTAGAATGCAGGGGACCTTATTGCTGCGGAGAAGGACCTCCGACGGCCTGATAAAAAGGGGTGGAAACATGAAATCCTTTCTGACCGGCACTGTCGCCGCCATCGTCATCGCCGTCGTCGCGGGCTTCGCGTTGAACGCGACAAACATGAGCGCGGGCGACAAGTATTCGACCAGCAACGTTCGCCTGCACTAGGGCCATGAGGGCCTGAGCCCCTCTGACCCGCCGCTTGGCGCGGCAACCAGCGTTGGGCACGGAACCGCGTTCGGGTCGGCAAATATTGCCGGATAAGCGGCAGCGGATTCCGATTTAAAATCAGACCCAACGACCTCCCGGGTTTTAAAGTTAATAAAATATCAATGCCTTGCGCCTTCGGCGGCCAAGGCACGCTTCTTGCTCCGCCCGTTCCCGGGACACTGACCATGGGGACGCAGACGCAGGAGGAGAAGCATGTCCACGCCTATCAATTCAACCTACAGCCAATTCAACTACTTCGCCTTTTATCGGGAGCATTTGACCAAACAGGCCATGGCGGGCGAGCCCGAGGCCGGCGGGAGCACCGGCGCTTCCCAGACAGACACGGCACCGTCGGAGGAAACGACGGAGAGCGATACGAAGAACCAGCCGCGCACCGATTTCATTGATTTCGTCCAGGCCTTCCGCAATTGGGCCGTATTGGCGGAAGTCTTGAGCGGCACCGACCAGGACTCCATGGAGTTCAAGACGGAAGTCGACGGCGGTGAAGGCGATGACGAAATCGATGCCGAGGGCGTCAACGTCTCGACCTACGGCGGCGACGGTAACGACACGATCAATGCGAGGGGCTACCGCGTCACCGTCAACGGCGGCGAAGGCGATGACACGATCGCCGCCTCCTCCGCCTGGTCCGGACATGGGCCCGTGTTCTCCAGCATGATCTCCGGCGACGGCGGCAACGACGACATCACCACGAGCGGGCTTGCCGGCCTGGTCAACGGCGGCGAAGGCAACGACACGATCACCGGCAAGGACGGCATGATGAGCGTCTTCGGCGGCAGCGGCGACGACACCATCACCGCCGAACGGGGCGCCCATCAGATCTTCGGCGGCGCCGGCAATGACACCATCGTCTCACGCGGCAATCTGCTGTGGGGCACGGCCTATGGCGGCGCCGGCGACGATATCGTCAGCATTTCCGGCCGCGCGGTGAAGGCCTATGGCGGCACCGGCAACGACAAGATGACCTTCGACAAGGCGGAATCGATGATCGGCTATCAGATGACGCCGGACGGCATGGTCCCGTCGGTCGAACATCGCTCGGTCGCCTCGGGTGGCCTGGGTGACGACGAGATGGTCTTCAACGAGTCCGTCGCCGATATCGAATACTTCGCCGGGGACGGCGACGACACGATCACCGGCGCCGACGAACGCAGCGTCCTGAAACTGGGCCCGGGCCTGAGCTTCGAGGACACGAGCTTCGCCGTGAACGGCAACGACCTGACGGTCTCGTTCGGCGGCGAGGACGGCGGTTCCGTGACCTTCAAGGACTACCAGACGCAGGGTGTGCCGCGGATTGAATTCAACGACGGGCGGGTCCTGGATGCGTCTTCGACCATCGCCTATGCGGGCGGCGATCCGGACGCCTATGTGGCCAACGACACGGTCAACAACCCGGCCACCGACGACGTCGCCTGACGCCGGTCTCCTGTCATGAAAAAGGGCGGCCCCGGATGGGACCGCCCTTCTTTCATTTGCCTGTAACGGCCGGCGTTATTCGGCGGGCTGCTGTTGGCCGCTCGCCTTCGCCATCTCTTCCTCGACCCAGAGCGAATGGTGCTCCTTGGCCCAGTTGAGGTCGACCTGCCCCGACGCGACGGCGTCGATGGCGCCTTCCATGCCGAGGGAGCCGATGTAGATATGCCCGATGATGGCGCCGATCATGACCAGCCCCACGATCGAATGCCAAAGCACCGACAACTGCGTTTCCTGCAGGATCGACAGGGTCGTCGGCAGGTCGAAGCCGACCTTGTTCATCAGCGCGAAGGTACCGGCCCAGGGCGCGATATCGCCCGGGAACATAAGCGCCAGACCCGAGAGCGAGAGCGACGCTCCGCCCAGAACGACCAACCAGAAGACGATTTTCTGACCGGCGTTGAAGCGCGGCGCTTCCGGATGCACGCCCTTTGAGAACAGGCCGCCACCGACCGCAAGCCACTTCAGGTCGCGAAGCGTCGGAATGTTGTGCCGCACCCACATCAGGAACATCACGACGATGCCCAGGATGAAGGCGAAGGCGATGTAGTTATGCGCGAGCTTGCCGTAATAGGTCAGCGCACCGAAGGCATCGGCCCCCAGAATCGGCTTGATCACATAACGGCCGTAGCTGACGTTCAGGCCGGTCAGGGCCAGGATGATGAAGCTCGACGCCGTCAACCAATGCACCGCTCGTTCGAAGGCATTGAACCGTTCGATCGTGCGGCCCTGCGGATCGGGGCCGTGATCGATGCGGATCTTGCCGCGGATTAGATAGAAGGCCGCGATCACGACGATCGACACCAACAGGAAGATGCCGCCGAATTGCGCCAGCGGACCGTTTTTCACGGCGCGCCAAACATCCCCATCGGACTGGACCAGTTGGCCCGCTTCCTTGTTCGGGATCGAAACCGTCCCCGTGATGCCGCCGCGCACGGCGCGCCACATTTCCGCCTGGGACAAGGAGCCCCGGGGACTGCCGGGAATATTCCCGCCCGACTGCGCTTCGGCCTGTTGAACGTCAAGCGTCGGCGAGCCGGTCATCACCGCGCTCGCACCGTAGGCCATCATCAGAACCAGGGCCAAGACCCCCGCCAGTTTATGAATTTTCGACCAGGACATTTCTCATTCCCCCGTCATAAGGTTTGTGAACCCACCCGATGGGCGCGTCCTATTTCACGCCGCCTTGATTTTGCATGCGCGTGTTCATGTCGCCAGGTACGCGAACGTCGGATCCGGAATCCTGAACCTTGGCACCGCCCGAGAAACCGGCGCCGGAGGCTCCGGCCTGGCTGCGTGCGCGTTCGCGAAGGTTTTCCAGCTGAGAGTCGCTCAATTCCGTATCGGGTTTACCCTTGTAGACGCCGGGCTCGTATTCGATCAGACGGCCCTGTTCTTCCGCGCGGCAGGCACTCAGAACAACCGCCGTGACGGCGATCAGTCCCAGCATCCTGGCCATGCGCGCCATTCCAATGCTCTTTCCGGTCATTTTGACTTCCTTAGCTTTGCCCTACCGGGAATCCGTGCCGGCCATGGGCCGGACGGCCTGCGGTCAGTAGCCGGAAGGGGCGCCCCGCTGCGCGGGTCGGCAGCGGGACACCCCTCCTGATTAGGCTACCAGTCGGGCTTTAGGAGCCCGCCTTGAGCTGATAGGCGGTGCCCCAACCCCAGGCGCCGGACCCGAAGCCACGGGCCACGACACGCTCACGGTAGATGTTGGACACCATGTCGCCGTCGCCGCCCAAGAGAGCCTTGGTCGAGCACATTTCGGCGCAGAGCGGCAACTTGCCTTCCGCGAGACGGTTGCGGCCGTACTTCTGGAATTCGGCGGCGGAGTTGTCTTCCTCCGGACCACCGGCGCAGAAGGTGCACTTGTCCATCTTGCCGCGGGACCCGTAGTTGCCCGCCTGCGGATACTGCGGCGCGCCGAACGGGCACGCGAAGAAGCAGTAACCGCAACCGATGCACAGGTCCTTGGAGTGGAGAACCACGCCTTCTTCGGTTTGGTAGATGCAATCCACCGGGCAGACCGCGATGCAGGGTGCGTCGGAGCAGTGCATGCAGGCCACCGAGATGGACCGTTCGCCGGGCTGGCCGTCACGGATGGTGACGACACGGCGGCGGTTGATGCCCCACGGCACCTCGTGTTCGTTCTTACACGCGGTGACGCAGGCGTTGCATTCGATGCAACGTTCGGCATCACAAAGGAACTTCATTCTTGCCATTGTAGCGTCTCCCTATCCTAGGCCGTTTCGATACGGCACAAGGTGACCTTGGTCTCTTGCATCTGGGTCACGATGTCGTAACCGTAGGTGCCGCACATGTTGGACGCTTCGCCCAACACATAAGGATCGGCTCCTTCCGGGTACTTGGCGCGCAGGCTTTCGCCCTGCCAGTGACCGCCGAAGTGGAACGGCATGAAGACAACGCCCGGCGCCACACGTTCGGTGACCAGAGCCTTGACCTTGACCTTGCCGCCTTCCGGCGAGTGAACCCACATCTGCTGACCGTCCTTGATGCCGGCGTTATTGGCATCGACCGGATTGACCTCGCAGAACATGTCCTGCTGCAGCTCCGCCAGCCAGGCATTCGACCGGCTTTCGTCGCCGCCGCCTTCGTATTCCACGAGACGACCGGAGGTAAGGATGGTCGGGAACTTCTGGGAGAAGTCCTGGTCCTGGATCGACTTGTACATCGTCGGCAGACGGTAGTTCTTCGTATCGTCGTACGTGACGTACTTCGGCAGAAGATCCCGGCGCGGCGTGTACAACGGTTCGCGGTGCAACGGCACCGGATCCGGGAAGGTCCAGACGACCGCGCGGGCCTTGGCGTTACCGAAGGGCGCACAACCGTGCTTGATGGCGACGCGCTGGATACCGCCCGAAAGGTCGGTCTTCCAGTTGGTCTTGTCGCCGGCGATCCCTTCGATCACCTTCAGTTCCGCTTCCGTCAGGTCCTTGTCCCAACCCAGCTTCTTCAAGACAGCCATCGAGAATTCCGGATAGCCGTCCTTGATTTCCGAGCCGACGGAGTAGGAGCCTTCGGCCAGGAGGTTGGCACCGTTCCGTTCCACGCCGAAGCGGGCGCGGAAGCACAGGCCGCCTTCGGCGACCGGCTTGGAGGTGTCGTACAGGATCGGCGTGCCCGGATGCTTCATTTCCGGCGTGCCCCAGCACGGCCAGGGAAGGCCGTAGTAGTCGCCGGCGACGGGGCCGCCGACGGCCAGGAGCGAGGTCTTGTCGAAGGTCGCCTGGTTCTGCATATGGGCCCGCATGCGTTCCGGCGACTGGCCGGTGTAGCCGATGGTCCACATGCCCGTATTGAATTCGCGCGTGACGTCTTCAATCAGGGGCTCGTCGTTCGTGACCTTGATGTTCTTGAACATCTCGTCGGCGAAGCCGAGCTTCTTGGCGAACTTGTACATGATGATGTGATCGGGCAGCGATTCGAAGACCGGATCGACCACCTTTTCACGCCACTGCAGCGACCGGTTGGACGCGGTCACGGAGCCGTAGGTTTCGAACTGCGTCGACGCCGGCAGGACGTACACGCCGTCCTGACGGTCCGGGATGATCGAGGCGAAGGTCGGGACCGGGTCGATCACGACCATCATGTCCAGCTTTTCCATCGCCTTCTTCATTTCCGGCAGACGCGTCTGCGAGTTCACGGCGTGACCCCAGAGCACCATGGCGCGGACGTTGTCCGGCTGATCCATGTTGTTCTTGTCTTCGAGGATGCCGTCGATCCAGCGGCTGACCGGAATGCCCTTCGTCTCCATCAGCTTCTTGGAGGCGAAGCGTCCCAGGAGATAGTCGTAATCGACTTTCCAGACACGGGCCCAGTGCTTCCACGAACCCGTCTTCAGGCCGTAGTAGCCCGGCAGCGAGTGGGACAGGATGCAGAAGTCAGTGGCACCCTGAACGTTGTCGTGGCCGCGGAAGATGTTGGCGCCGCCGCCGGAGCGGGCAGCGTTCCCGAGGGCCAGCTGCAACACGCAGTAGGCGCGCGTGTTGTTGTTGCCGTTGGTGTGCTGCGTGCCGCCCATGCACCAGACGATGGTGCCGGGACGGTTGTTGGCCAGCGAGCGGGCGACGCGGCGAAGCTGCGAACCGGGGACACCCGTGACACGCTCGGCTTCTTCCGGGTTCCACTTTTTCACCTCGGCGCGGATTTCATCCATGCCGTAGACACGCTGTTTGATGAACGTCTTGTCTTCCCAGCCGTTCTCGAACACGTGCCAGAGAATGCCCCAGATGAGGGCGACGTCCGTACCCGGGCGGAACCGCACGTATTCATCGGCGTGCGCGGCCGTGCGCGAGAAGCGCGGGTCGCAGACGATGAGTTCGGCGTTGTTCTGCTCTTTCGCCTTCAAGATATGCTGCATGGCGACGGGGTGCGCTTCGGCGGCGTTGGAGCCGATGAAGAACATCGCGCGGCTGTTGTGCATATCGTTGTAGGAGTTCGTCATGGCGCCGTAGCCCCAGGTGTTGGCGACACCCGCGACCGTGGTCGAATGACAGATACGCGCCTGGTGGTCGCCGTTGTTGGACCCCCAGAAGGCGTAGAACTTGCGGAACAGGTAGGACTGTTCGTTGTTGAACTTGGCGGAGCCGAGCCAGTACACGGAATCGGGGCCGGACGACTTGCGGATATCCAGCATCTTGTCGCCGATTTCGTTGATGGCCGCATCCCAGCTGAGGCGCTTCCACTTGCCGCCTTCCAGCTTCATCGGATACTTCAGCCGGCGGTCGCCATGGGCGTGTTCACGCACCGACGCACCCTTGGCGCAATGCGAGCCCAGGTTGAAGGGGCTGTCGAATCCCGGTTCCTGACCGACCCACACGCCCTTGTCGACTTCCGCAACCACGGTGCAGCCGACGGAACAGTGCGTACAAACGGATTTGACTTGCGTCATACCTTTCGCCGTCGCCGTCGCGGCCTCGGCCTTTTTGGCCAGACCCAACGGAGCAGCGGACAGAAGCGCAGCGCCCCCGGCGGTGATTCCCGAACGCTTCAGGAAGGTACGGCGGTCCATGGACCCTCCGACCACACCGGCCAACGCCTGCTTCAAACGGGGGCCATTCGCAACCCCGTCGCTCTTCTTGGTGAGCATTTAAATGTCTCCCAATGTTGAAGGATTAATTCCCGACGTGATCCCGCCTTAGAACTTGGCGAGGTCGTAGTACGTCTTGACGTGTTCGGTTTCGCGATACCCCGACGATTTCGGGCTATCGGAAACCACGGCGGCTTCCGCGGATCCCTTGGAAAGCGCAACCGCGGCAACACCCGCGGCGCCGCCAGAGACGGCTGCTTTCTTCAGGAACTCACGGCGACCGAGCTTTTGCTTTTGTTCGCTCATCGCGGTCTCCTCATAGGTTGTAATAACGGATACTCCAACTTCCACTTTGCTTGGTACCAGTCGCCCGTTCCGGGTCTTGCTTTTCAGACCGGGCAGATGCCCGGAAAATCGAATGGCGGATCGGCTATGCCGCGCGCCTCCGGGCCTATTGCCCGAAGCCGAACGAGTCGTGCTCGATCTCCATGAACAGTTTGCCGATGGTGCCGACGGGCATGTACAGCGCCGCCGACTTGGCCTTTTCCATATCGGCGAAGAAGTGCCCGGCCCAGGGCGCCAGATGCTTTTCGAAGAACGCCCGCTGCCGCTCCAGGCTGGCCGGCTCGCCGAAGGCGCCGGCGATCATGCCGTGCATGACCTCGCAGACGAAGGCGATATGGTCTTCCGGATCGGTCACGCCGTCGGCGCGGGCGATGCCCAGTTCCTCCAGGTCGCCGCGCAGGTCGGCGAGCGGTTTTTCGTAAACGAAACCGGTGAGGTATTGCGAGCCGAAAGGCGCCAGTTCACCACCGGCGCCGAAGCCGTAAAACAGGACGGTGAACTCGTCCTCGGCGGCGACCTGAGTGGTGCGTTTGGCAAGGGCGGCCAGGGAATTGACGGCCTGACCCATCGGCGACTCATCGCCGGTCAAGCCGCGCACGAATTCGATGGTGTCGTCGTCCATGGGTCGCGCCAGCAACCGCGACAACAACGCATAAATACCGGCCCGCAGCATGTCCTCTTCGGGCACGGCGGTCTCCGGTGCTGTCTCGTCAGTCTTGGAAAGCGGCCGATCTCCCCTCGAATCGCTTCCCATCGTGGCGCTGGCCTCCACCTGGATTTTCCTTTTATCTCCAACGTCGGCTTCGCCTCTTTCGGCTGGCGAATTCCGAGCCCTCAACGGCGGTTTTGCATCGCTTTTTTCAAGATCGGAACCTCCCCGTCGGCCCAGCCTCAGCGACTTATTCCACCAATGGACAAGTGAACGCCTTTTCCCCGGCCAAGTCAACGGGTGGCCCATTCCGCTATGCGGAAAAGCGGTTCCTAACCCACAGTTTTTTCATGGGTTTAGACCTTCCATTTGAACGGTTTCAAATCGTCGGAATCGCTCGGATTCGGGCGTGAAATCGGCCTTCGATCAGGCGAAATCGTCCTCGGCATCGCCCAGGTCGTCATCGTCATCGTTGTGACCGTCGCCGCCCGCCCCCGGTTGCCGGTCGGATACCGGGGACCGCATGCCCGGCGCCTGATAATAGGGGTTGGCGGTATAGGTCCGCGCGCGGACGTCCCGGCCGCCCGCGTTCTGGACGCGCTGCGCTTTGTCGGCCATGGATTCTTCGTGGGTAGCCTCGACCGATTGCCCCGCATCGTCATCGAATTGCGTGGGCCCGCCCTCTTCACCGGGCGCGTCTCGTTCGTCCGATTCCTCCTTGTCTTCGTCCTCCTCCGGCTTGTCGCGCCAGGCATACCCGCCCTGGTCCGGGCGATAGGCCGTGGCGCCGGCGGCGAGC
>NZRL01000037.1 GCA_002696205.1 Rhodospirillaceae bacterium
CGCCGTGCATCATCATGGCGCGGTCCTTGGCCAGGCTCTCTTCCTCCCCGGCCTGGGGCGCCAGGGCGCTGAGCTCTCCCACGGCATGGCGGAGGAATTCCTCGTCCCGCCGGGCGGCCTCCAGGTCGTCGGCCGCTGCCTGCCGTGCCGCCGCCGCTTCCTGCCAGGTATTCCAGGCTTTGCGGCAAGCAGTCGAGTCGGCCCCGAGCCCCCCGAAGGCGTCCAGCATGTCGCGGTGGGCGACCGGGTTCATCAGGCTGTGGTTATCGAATTGGCCGTGGATTTCGACCAGCATCTCGCCGATCCGCTTCAACAGGCTGACGCTGACCGGCTCGTCGTTGACGAAGGCGCGGGAACGTCCGTCTGCGCTGAGCGTCCGGCGCAGGATCACGGCGGCCCCGCCCTTCGGCCCTTCGCCCGGATCGAGGGGCGGAATGCCGTGTTCTTCCAATTCGGCCAGGACGGGTGCGCCATCGGCGACCTGAAAACAGGCGGTGACGGAGGCCGGTCCGGCGCCGCTTCGAACCAGCCGTGCCTCGGCCCGCACGCCGAGCGCCAGCCCCAGGGCATCGAGCAAAATGGATTTACCTGCACCCGTCTCGCCGGTCAGGACACAAAGCCCCGGCGCAAGGTCGAGCACGAGGCGGTCGATAAGCACCACGTCCCTGACGGTCAGGTTCGTCAGCATGGGCCTGCCTTCCGCCCTACCAGAACTTCAGGCTGTCGTACCAGGCCTTCTCTTCGACCTCGGGGCGGACATGCTCGCCGGTCAGCATTTCGTAGGAGTCCATGTACCATTCGGAGCCCGGGAAATTATGGCCCAGAACGGAGGCCGTCTTCCGCGCCTCGTCGGTCAGCCCCAGGGCGAGGTACGCCTCGGTCAGGCGATGCAGGGCCTCGGGCACGTGGGTCGTCGTCTGATAGGTGTCGATGACCGTGCGGAACCGATTGATGGCGGCGAGATACTGGTGCTGATTGTGGTAATAGCGCCCGATCTCCATCTCCTTGCCGGCCAGGTGGTCGTAGGTCAGTTCGATCTTGAACTTGGCGTCCCGGGCGAACTTGGAATCCGGGAACCGGGTGACCACTTCCTTCAGGCTCTGCAATGCCAGCGTCGTCATCTGCTGATCGCGGGTGACGTCGGAAATCTGCTCGTAATAGGCCAGGCCCTTCAGATAGTAGGCGTAGCCGACGTCCGGATTGGTCGGGTGCAGCTGGATGAAGCGGTCGAGCGCGGAAATCGCTTCCTGATAATTGTTCGACTTGTAATAGCCGTAGGCCGCCATCAACTGCGCCTTGGTCGCCCAGACCGAATAGGGGTGCTGGCGTTCGACTTCCTCGAAGGTGCGGGCGGAATCGACGAACCGGCGCCCGGTCATCATGTCGACACCCCGGTTGTACAGCTCGTCGACCGGTTTTTCGACGTAGGCCGGTTTTTCGTCCTCGAACAAGGAACAAGCCGACAGCGCCGCCGCCGTCACCACGGCAAACAACACAGGGAAGAGGGATTTGATCCGAACGGGCATCTTCATCGGCGGGCGATCTGTTTTTACTGGCCTGTCTTCGCGGCCCCGGTGAAAGGCCCAGACGAGCCGACCGGGGGGCAAAATATATCACGCGGTCGGGCCAATTGAAAAAGCCCAATCACCCGTTTCCGGGGTGGATTTGGGCCCGTTTCGGATAAATCGCAAGGTTCCCGTGGAAAACGCCGTCACGCGGGCCCCGGCGCCAAACGAAAAGCGGCGCCCGAGAGCGCCGCCATTGTCAGCAAAGACCGATTTTAGTACCGCAGGACCTAGACCCGCGCGGCCTCGGCCTTGATACCGCCATCCATGGCGGTCTTCGATTCGTCACCGGTCAGCACGTCGTAGCACCAGGCATCGGGATCGTCGAACAGCTTGCGCAGAAGCTGATTGTTGATGGCGTGCCCCGCCCGTTCGCCCCGATAGGCGCCGATGATCTGGCTTCCTGCCAGGTAGAGGTCGCCGACCGCATCCAGCGCCTTGTGGCGGACAAATTCGTCGTCATGGCGCAGGCCGCCGTCGTTCAGAACCGTGTCGCCGTCGATGACGATGGCGTTGTCGAGGGAACCGCCACGGGCCAGACCCGCCTTTTGCATGGCTTCGACCTCGTGCATGAAGCCGAAGGTCCGGGCATTGGCCAATTCCTTACAGAAGGCGCCGTTGACCACGCCCAGGCGCAGATGCTGGCGGCGGATCGCCTGGCTTTGGAATTCGATTTCGAAATCGACGGAAAACACGTCGGCCGGCACCAGTTCGGCGCGGCCGTGATCAGTTTCCACGGAAATCGGCTTGAGAACCCGGATGACGCGGCGGTCAGCGGCCAGTTCGACCACACCGACCTTGCGGATCATGTCGACGAAGGGCTGCGAGCTGCCGTCCACGGCCGGAACTTCCGGGCCGTCCAGTTCGATCAGAACGTTGTCGATGCCGCAGCCCGCCAAGGCCGCCATCAGGTGTTCGACGGTACCGACGGACACGCCGTCTTCATTCGCCACCGCCGAGCACATGCGCGTGTCGTGAACGCGGTCCCAACGGGCGGCGACGGCGCCGTCTTCGGCAACGTCGGTGCGGTGAAAAAGAATGCCGTGATCGGCGGGGGCGGGGCGGAGCCTCAAGGTCACCGGCGATCCGGAATGCAGGCCGATCCCGGTCAGTTCGGCAACGTCCTTCAACGTGCGCTGACAAACCGTTTTCTCGATCTTGCGATCTTGCATCTGCCTATCTTGCATCTGCATGTCCTGACCGGCGGTATTCAAAGCCATAAAGTGCCCCGTTTCGGTGTTTGTTCACCGGCATTCTCGCCGGTGTGTGATCGTGTCCTCGACCGTTCGGCCGTTGGATACGAAAGGATCCCGAGTTCATGCATAAACAGAACCCGGGATCCCCTCAAATCACTATTTGTTTCCGAATGTTACGGCTTTTCGCCGTCCTTTCAGTTGGCCTGACGCCGCAGAAACGCGGGGATGTCCAGAAGATCGTCCTCGCTTTCCGACGCCGGCAGCCGATCGGCCGGATCAACCCCGCCCAGGGACGCCTTCGGCGCCGGCTGAGGCATCGGGGTCGGCGCCTGGGCCGGCTGTTCCGGCATCGCCTGCACCGGCTCAGGGGCGGCCTGAACGGGAGCCGGAGCCGGGGCCTGTTCGGCCTGCGGCGTCGCCGCACGCGAACGGATCAGGGCGTCGATGGTGCCCCGGTCGCCGGCTGTCGGCTGCGCGGTCGGCTGAGCAGCCGGCTGCGGAATCGCCTGAGCCGCCGGAGCGGGCATGGAATCGGCGGTTTCCTCCGGTTTCCGGGCACGCCCGGTGCCGGTCACCCGTTCGAACAAGGACAGGCCGCCGCCTTCCTTCTTGGCCTTGCGCAGAAGGCCGCCGGCCTTGGGGGCATCTTCTTCAGCCTGCGATCCATTGACCACAGCCGCGACCTTGAACGGATCCGCATCGGCGGCAGGGCCCTCCAGGCCGTCGTCATCTTCGGCAACTTCGACGGCGCGCGCCGGGATGAAGGATTCGACGTTACCCGTTCCCGGCATGCCTGCCGGCACACGAGGCTGAAGTTCCGCCGGGGCCGCTTCGGCGGTATCTTCGTCGTCACTCATCGCCGCGAAATCGTCTTCGACACTGTCGTCCCCGGTTTCCGGCGCTTCCGCCGAAAGTTCGGTTTCAAGCGTTTCTTCCACCGATTCGGCGACGGCATCGGCGATTTCGTCGGAAACCTCCTCAGCCGCCTCAGCCGCCGGCGCGTTGTGGATCTTGAACACGGACGGCGCCACGTCTTCGGCGACTTCCTTGATCGTATCCTTGGCTTCTTCCTCGGGCCGCGGCACACGGACCGGCTCGATGCGCTGGGCCTGGTTCAGGATATGCATGTGCGACGGCTGTTCGCCTTCGGCGACTTCCAGACCCGTCGCCACGACCGACACCCGCATGGAGCCTTCCATGGTCTGATCGAAGGCCGAGCCGATGATGATATAGGCGTCTTCGTCGACTTCGGCGCGGACCCGGTTGGCGGCCTCGTCGACCTCGAACAAGGTGATGTCGTCACCGCCGGTGATGTTGATCAGCACGCCCTTGGCGCCCCGCATGGACGCATCGTCCAACAGCGGATTGGAAATCGCCGCTTCGGCCGCATCGAGGGCCCGGCGTTCGCCGGCCGCCTCGCCCGTGCCCATCATGGCCCGGCCCATGCTCTGCATGACCGACTGCACGTCGGCGAAGTCCAGGTTGATCAAGCCCGGCATCACCATCAGGTCGGTGATCGAACGGACGCCGGAGTAGAGAACGTCGTCCGCCATCTTGAAGGCGTCGGCGAAGGTCGTCTTTTCGTTGGCGACGCGGAACAGGTTCTGGTTGGGGATGATGATCAGGGTATCGACGTAGCCCGCCAGTTCGTCCAGGCCCTGTTCGGCCAGACGCATGCGGTGCGATCCTTCGAATTGGAAGGGCTTGGTCACCACGCCGACGGTCAGGATGCCGTGTTCCCGGGCCGCCTTGGCGATGACCGGCGCGGCACCTGTGCCCGTGCCGCCGCCCATACCGGCGGCGATGAAGACCATGTTGGACTGGCCCAGTTCGTCGAGGATTTCACCGATCGATTCCTCGGCCGCCGCGCGCCCGACTTCGGGCTTGGAGCCGGCACCCAGACCCCGGGTGACCCCGGTGCCCAATTGGATGCGGCGCTCGGCCTTGGAACCCTTTATGGCCTGGGCGTCCGTATTGGCGACGATGAAATCGCAGCCTTCCAGGTTCGCCGCGATCATGTTGCCCACGGCGTTGCCGCCGGCGCCGCCCACGCCGATGACGCTGATCCGGGGCTTTAGCTCCGGAGCTTCGTTGTCTTCCGGTACGGTAATGTTGATGCTCATGTTACTGCCTCCGATGATTACGTGCCGCCTGAAGAATTGCAACGCCGGTGGGACCCGCCGGGGCCGCGTTCAGGGGATTGGTTAAAAGTCGAAAAGTCGGTTTCTCCGCATGTCAGAAGTTCTCCCGCAGCCATTGCCCGAACCGCCCGAAGGCGCCGCTGCGTTCCTTGATCGGCTGAAAATCGCTCCCAGCCACTTCCAAGGGGTTTTCCACCGCATAACGGATCAACCCGACCGAGGTTGCGAACCCCGGCCCCGAAACCGCTTCAGATAGCCCCTCTACGCCGCGCGGCCGGGCCAGGCGAACCTGGCGGCCGAGCACGTCTCCGGCGAGTTCAGCCAATCCGGACAGCTGGCTCGCCCCGCCGGTCAGCACAACGCGCTGACCGATAGCCTTGTCGAACCCGCTCGCCGTCAGGCGATCTCGCACCAATTCCATGATTTCCTCGGCCCGCGGCCGGACAATGCCGACCAGGACCGACCGCGGCACCTGGGTCGCCGCACCTTCCTTGTCTTCGCCGATCAACGGCACCGCGATCATTTCCGAATCATCCGACGGCGACGGAATGACGCAGCCGAACAGCGCCTTCATGCGCTCGGCGCTTTCCACCGGCGTCGACAGGCCGCGCGCGATGTCGTTGGTCATATGGCCGCCGCCCAGGGGAATGACGTCCGTATGGACCAATTCGCCGTCGCAGAAGATCGCCAGCGAGGTCGTACCGCCGCCGATATCGATGCAGGTCGTGCCCAACTGGCGTTCGTCCTCGACCAGACAGGACAGGGCCGAAGCGAAAGGCGTGGCGACCAGAGAGTCGATTTCCAAATGGCATCGCCCGATCACCGTCCGCAGGTTGGTCACCGGCCCCGACTGGGCCGAGACCAGATGCAGGTTGGCGCCCAGGCGATTGCCGAACATGCCGCGCGGGTCGCGCACGCCGCGGTTGTCGTCGACCGAGTAGCCGACAGGGATGGAATGGATCAGTTCGCGGTCCGCCGGGGTTTCGGCAGCAGCCTGATCGGCGGAGAGGACACGATAGAGATCCGCTTCCTCGATCTCGCGGCCGCCGATATCGGTCTCATGGGCAATCAATTTGGATTTCGGTTTGCCGCAGGAAAGGTTGACCAGAACCTTTTGAATGTTCTCGCCGACCATCGCCTCGGCGGCCTCGACCGTGGCGCGGATGGTCGTCTCGGCGGCGTCCAGATCGATGACGCTGCCCGATTTCAGGCCATGAGATTTCTGATGACCGATCCCGACGACCCGGGCCGTTACCTCGCCGCCGGCGACGCCGGCGTTCAGGCGGGCGATCAGGCAGGACACCTTGGACGTTCCCAGGTCCAGGGCGGCGATCAGGCCGCTGCGCGGTTTCGTGTTTCCCAGTGGTTTGTTCATTGCCGTGGTCTCGTTCGGTCTTGGGTTTCGGTCATCTGTTCAACGGTCTCGGTCTCAGGTCTCTTGGCCTTTGGGCCGCTTCGGCGGGCGCGGTTTCGCGGCCTTGCGCACGATCAGGCGGTCCGGCAGGCGCAGATCCAGGACCTCGACATCGCGGGCCAGGACCTTGTGCTGGCGCTCGTATTCGGCAAGCCGCACCCAGGCCCCGGCGGGGTCGTCTTCGGGCAGTTGCACGTCAATGCCGTTGGCCAGGGTCAGGGTCCAGCGGCGGCCCGAAACGCGAACGGCGGCGCGGACCTTCTGCATCAGGTCCGGCTCGGACTTGAGGGTTTCCAGCAAGGCCCGGGCGTGTTTCGGCGCGTCCGGGCCGACGACGATGGGAAGGTCGGCGAACCGTTCCAGCCCCTTGTTGAGGATCACCACTCCGGTTTCGTCGATCAGGTGGAAATCGCCCTGGTTCTGCCAAAGGGCGAGCGGACGGCGTTCCTCGATATGCAGCATCACCGTGCCCGGCAGCATGCGTTCGACCACCGCGCCCTTGACCCAGGGCAGCTTTTCCACCCGCGCCCGCGCGGCCTCGGGATCGAAGCCGAACATGGGAGCACCCCGCGTCAGGCGCAGGGCGGCCAGAAGGTCGTCGCGGGTCGTCTGCGACCGGCCGGTCACGTAGATATCGTCGATGCGCAGGCCGGCCTGCGCCGTCTGGCCGATGGCCCACCACTTGGCGGTCTTGACCGCCGCCGGCACCATGTCGTTCGACCAGACCCACCATCCGCCGACCCCCGTGCCGGTCAACACGGCGGCAAGGCCCGCCGCCATGACGCCCCGGCTGATCCGGCCGCGCAGCACCCGTTTCCGGGGCGCACCGGTCATGCGTTCGGCGTCCTTTTCGGCCGCGTCGCTGGCTTTGGTTTTCCTCGTCTTTCCCTTATCGCTCATCAATCGCACTCCGCCTGCTCAACCATCCAGACGACCAGGTCCTGGAACGACATGCCTTTATGGGCGGCCTGTTCGGGCACCAGGGACGTGGGCGTCATGCCCGGTTGAGTATTGATTTCAAGCATGTAGAGGTCTTGGCCGTCGTAGCGCAGATCGGCCCGCGCCACCCCCCGACAGCCCAGCGCCTTGTAGGCACGTTCCGACAGATCCATCGCCGCGTCGTAGACGTCTTGATCGACCTCGGCCGGGACGACGTGGATCGATCCGCCGTCCGCATACTTCGCGTCGTAATCGTAGAAACCTCGCGCCGTGGTGATTTCCGTGACCGCCAGGGCCTCGCCGCCCATCACGGAAACAGTCAGTTCGCGGCCCGGGATGTAGCGTTCGAACATCACCTCTTCGCCGTAGTTCCAGCCCGAGCCTTCGAACGGCGGCTCGTTATCGCCTTCGCGCACGATATGGACGCCGACGCTGGAACCTTCGTTCATCGGCTTGGCGACATAGGGCCGGGCCATGGGTTCCTGGGCCCGCGCGGCCTCGATGGTCGCGACGACGTGTTCGGCGACGGGGATGCCTTCGGCCTCGAACAGGCGCTTGGCCATGGGCTTGTCCATGGCGACGGCGGAGGCCAGCAGCCCCGAATGGGTATAGGGAATGCCCAGGATATCCAGCAGCCCCTGGATGCAGCCGTCTTCGCCGAAGCGGCCGTGCAAAGCGTTCAATACGGCGTCCGGGCGCGGATAAAGCCGCGTGATCAAGGCACCCACGTCGCGCTGCACGTCGATGGTGGTGACGTCGTATCCGGCGTCCTGCAGCGCCTTGACGCAGGCCGCTCCGGAAACCAGCGAGACCTCGCGTTCGGCGGACCAGCCGCCCATCAGCACGGCGACGTTCGTCGTCATGACCGCACCTCCTGAACCCGGGGTTCGCTGGGCAGGCCGATGCGGCGGATTTCCCATTCCAGTTGGACGCCCGTTTCCTCGGCGACGCGGCGGCGGACTTCCTCGCCCAGACCTTCCAGGTCGGCGGCGGTCGCATTGCCGGTATTGATCAGGAAATTGCAGTGCTGCGGGGAAACCTGCGCCCCGCCCCGCGTTAGCCCCCGGCATCCGGCTTCATCGATCAGTTCCCAGGCCTTGTGACCTTTCGGATTGGCGAAGGTGGAGCCGCCGGTGCGCGATTTCACCGGCTGCGTCTCGCCCCGGGATTTCTGATTCTCAACCATGCGGGCAGCGATGGCGTCGGTGTCGTCGGCCCGGCCCATGAAGGTCGCGTTCGTGAAGATCACGTCGTCCGGCTGGCTGCAATGGCGGTAGCTGAAGGCCATGTCGGCCGGGGAGAGGTCCAGCACCTCTCCCCTGCCGGTCACTGCCCGTGCGGCCACGAAAATATCGGAAATCTCGGCACCGTAGGCCCCGGCGTTCATGCGCAGCGCACCGCCGACGGAGCCCGGAATGCCGATCAGGAATTCGAACCCGGCCAAGCCCGCGTCGCGCGCGGCGCGGGAAACGTTGACATCCATGGCCCCGGCGCCGGCGGTGACCGCCGAGCCCTCGACCGCGATGTCGGCGAAGGCCTTGCCCAGACGGATGACCACCCCGGCGATGCCGCCGTCGCGAACCAAAAGGTTCGAGGCGACGCCGATCACCGTGACCGGCACGTCGTCGGGCAGACCCCGCATGAAGGCCGCCAGATCGTCGGCATCCGCCGGCTCGTACAGAACTTCCGCCGGGCCGCCGACCCGGAACCAGGAGAAACCGGCCATGGACGCGTTGGCCGTCAGACGGCCGCGCACCGGCGGCAGTCGGGTCAGCAGCGAGGTATCGCAGAACGCCGTCATCATCCGCCCGCCTCCCCGCTTTTGCCCGAGCCGTTACCACCGGGGATCTCACGCAGACCGCCGCCCAGTTCCTGCATCTGCTCCGGCAGGGCGTTGGCCCATTGGCTGATCGTCCCGGCACCCAGGCAGACCACGAAATCACCGCTGTCGGCGAGGTCCAGCGCGATGCGCGCCAAGTCGTCCGGCCCGTCCAACGCGACCACGTTGCGGTGGCCGTGAACCTTCAAGCCTTCGATCAGCGAGTCGCGGTCGATGCCGTCGATGGGCGCCTCGCCCGCCGCATGGACGGGGGCGACGACGACCGCGTCGGCGTCGTTGAAGCAGGTGCAAAAATCCTCGAACAGATCGCGCAGGCGCGAATAGCGGTGCGGCTGCACCACGGCGATCACCTTGCCTGTCGTCGCGTCGCGCGCGGCGGCCAGAACGGCGGCGATTTCCACCGGGTGATGGCCGTAATCGTCGATCACCGTGACGCCGCCGACCGTGCCGGTCTTGGTGAAGCGCCGCTTGACCCCGCCAAACTTGGCCAGGGCGCCGGCCACGTCCGCATCGGCCAAATTCATTTCGTTGGCGATGGCGATGGCGGCGAGCGCATTCTGCACATTGTGCTGTCCGTACATGGGCAGATGCAGATCGACGATGTCGCGCGTCTCGCCCGTCTTGCGGTCGCGGATCGCGACATCGAAGGCGATGCCGTCCAGGCCCGGCGTCATGTTGACGGCGCGGACGTCGGCCTGTGGGCTGAACCCGTAGGTCACGACCCGGCGGTCGGAGACGCGGGGGATCATGTTCTGAACTTCGGCATGGTCGATGCAGAGGACCGCGAAGCCGTAGAACGGGATGTTTTCGACGAACTGCACGAAGGCGTTCTTCAACACCTCGAAGTCGCCGTAATGGTCCAGGTGTTCCGGGTCCATATTGGTGACCACGGCGATGGTCGCCGGCAGCTTCAGGAAGGTGCCGTCGCTTTCGTCCGCTTCGGCGACCAGCCAGTCGCCGGTGCCGAGCCGCGCGTTGGTGCCGTAGGCGTTGATGATGCCGCCGTTGATCACCGTCGGGTCCAGCCCGGCGCCGTCGATGACCGCCGAAATCAGCGAGGTCGTCGTCGTCTTGCCGTGGGTGCCGCCGACCGCGATGGACCATTTCAGGCGCATCAATTCGCCCAGCATTTCGGCCCGGCGGACGACAGGGATCAGGTTCTGCCGTGCCGCGACGACTTCGGGATTGTCCGGCTTCACCGCCGACGAAATCACCACGACCTGGGCCGCGCCCAGATTGGCCGCGTCATGGCCGACATGGACGTCGATGCCCATGGCGCGCAGGCGTTTGACGTTGGCGCTATCGGCGATGTCCGATCCCTGCACCGCATAGCCGAGCGAATGCAGGACCTCGGCAATGCCGCTCATGCCGATGCCGCCGATGCCGACGAAGTGGATGGTGCCGATATTCAGGGGAAGCGCTCTCATGCCGCCTGCCTCCCTTCGCCGGAATGGCCGTTGGGGATCATTTCCGCCACCAGGTCCGCCAGCGCATGGGCGGCGTCGGGCCGGCCGATGCGTTTCGCCGCGGTCGCGGCATGGGACAGGTGGCGCGGGTTTTCGAACAGGCTTGCGAGCCGCCCGGCCAGGCGCTCGGCGGTAAAGACGTCTTCGGCCATCAACCACCCGGCGCCGGCCTCGTCCACGGCCTGGGCGTTGACGAACTGATGGTTGTCGATGGCATGGGGCAGCGGCACCAGGATCGACGGGCGGCCGACGGCGGTCATTTCGGCGACGCTGGAGGCACCGGCCCGCGCGATCACCAGGTGCGCGGCGGCAAGGCGCTGCGGCACGTCGTCGAAGAAACTTTTGAGGTCGGCCTTGATGCCTGCCCCGTCATAGATTTTGCCGACGCGGTCCAAATCCTCGGCCCGGCATTGCTGGGTCACGGTCAGGCGTTTTTTCAGGTTGTCGTTGAGAGCCGCCAAAGCCGCCGGGACGACGTCCGACAAGACGCGCGCTCCTTGCGATCCGCCGGTGACCAGCAGATTCAGCGGCCCCTTGTCGGTGATTTCGGCATAGGCCGTATCGCGCGCCGCCAGGATCGCCGGGCGCACGGGCATGCCGGTCAGCCGGACCTTGGATTTGGCAGCATCCGGGATCATCTGCGTGCCGTCGATGGAGGTCGCGATGCGCCGCACCCGCGTCGCCAACAGACGGTTGGCCCGGCCCAGCACGCCGTTCTGTTCGTGGATCGCCGTCGCCAGCCCGGCCCAGGTCGCCGCCATCATGGTCGGCACGGAGGCATAACCGCCGAAGCCGATGACGGCGTCGGGTTTCAGCTTGGCCAGCAGCGAGCGGGCCTGCAGCATGCCGAGGCCCAGTTCGAAGACGCTTTCGATGCGCGCCGTGAACCGTTTGCCGGCGATGCCGCCGGCCCGGATGTGATGGGTTTCCAGATCGGCAAGCGCACCGCCGAAGCCGCCGCCCCGCCGATCGGTGATCAGGGCAAGACGGAAGCCGCGGCCCGACAATTCAGCCGCCAAGGCTTCGGCCGGGAAGACATGCCCGCCGGTGCCGCCGGCGGCGAGAACGGCCAAGGGAGCCATGCTATTGGTCATTTGGCACCTCCCTCACCCGGACGAAGGCGGGTCAACGCCAACATCATGCCGAAGCCGAAAGCAATGGCGATGGTGGATGACCCGCCGTAGGACACGAACGGCAGGGTCATACCCTTGGGCGGAATCAGGTGCAGGGTCGACGCCAGGTTGATCATCGCCTGAACCGCGAATTGCACCAGCAGGCCCGCCGAGGCCAGCAGGATGAAAAGATTGTCGTCCTTGTAGGCACGGCTGAGCCCCCGCACGACCACGAAGGCGAAGATGCCGACGATGGCGACACAGACCAGCATGCCGAACTCCTCGCCCGCGACGGCGAAGATGAAATCCGTATGGGCGTCGGGCAGGACTTCCTTGACCCGGCCCTCGCCCGGCCCGCGCCCGGTCAGCCCGCCATTATGGAAGGCGTCGAGCGAGCGCATGACCTGATAGCCTTCGCCCGCCGAGGGATCGAAGAACCGGTCGACCCGGGCCTGTACGTGACTGAAGGTGAAGTAGGCGCCGACGCTGGCCGCCAGGAAGGCGCAGCCGATGCCCATGACCCAAACGATGGGCAGACCCGCCAGGAAAAACTGCACGCCCCAGACGGCGGCGACGACCATGGTCATGCCGACATCGGGCTGCATCAACAGCAACGCCGCCACCATCAGGAACAGGCCCGTGGCGACCAAGTTGCCCGGATAGCCTTCGTGCAGGCGGGCCTGGGCGAAGAACCAGGCGGCGGTCACGGCCAGGGCGGGTTTGACGAATTCCGACGGCTGCAGCGAGAACGCGCCCAGGCTGATCCAACGGGTCGCCCCCTTGATCTCCGGCCCGACGGCCAGCACCGCGACCATCGCGATCATCGATCCGGCCAGGGTCGCCATGGCCAGACGCCGCACGCCCTTGGGCGACAGCAGCGAAACGCAGACAACGACCAACAGACCGAAGGCCAGGAACAACACCTGCCGCCCGGCAAAGTAATAGGTATCGAGGCCGAGACGCGCCGCGACCGGCGGCGAGGCGGCCAGCGCCATCACCGCGCCCGTCACGGCCAATGCCACGACGGCGGCCAGGTTCCATCGGTCGACGGTCCACCACCAGCGGGTCAGGATCGAATTGTCGGTCCGGGCGAGCGTGCTCATCTAGGCGGTCTCCCCGTCCGGGTTGCCGGGACCGGCACGAAAGGCATCGGCGGCTTCCATCGGATCGAGATGTTCACCCGGCAGGGCCTCGACCGTTTCCTTGAACAGATCGCCCCGGTCTTCGAAGCTTTTGAACTGGTCCCAGGACGCACAGGCCGGGGACAGCAGAACCACCGGCTTGGCGGCCTTGTCTTTCTTCGCCTGTTCGAATGCCTGCTCAACGGCTTTGTCGACCGTGCCGGAAATGGTGAAAGGCACCTTACCGTCCAATACCTGGCCGAAACCGAGCGCGGCCTCACCGACCAGGAACGCCTGGCGGATGCGCGGGAAGTAGTCGCCCAGACCGTCGATGCCGCCGTCCTTCGGACGGCCGCCTGCGATCCAGTAGATATCGTCGTAACAGGCCAACGCCTTGGCGGCGGCGGCCCCGTTGGTTGCCTTGGAATCGTTGACGAAGGCGACGCCGTCGACGACCTCGACCGGTTCCTGGCGATGGACCAGACCGGGATAGCTTTGCAGGCAGGCCATGATGACCCGGCCCTCGACCCCGGCACGGCGGCAGGCCGCATAAGCGGCGGCCGCGTTCTGCCAGTTGTGGCGGCCCTGCAGCGACGGAATTTCCTTAAGGTCCGTGACCGGCACTTCCTGGCCGTCCATGTCGTCGACCAGCACGCCGTTCACGACGTAGACGCCGCCGTGGATACGTTTTTCACCCGAAATCGGCACGACAACCTGATCGCCGACATCGGCCAGGTCTTCATAGATCGCTTCGCAGTATTTGTCGTCGATGCCGATGATCGCCGACTTGGGATCGGTCTGGCGGTGGAAGATCTGGCGCTTGGCGGCGACATAGCCGTCCATGCCGCCGTGGCGATCCAGGTGATCGGCCGAGATGTTCAGAAGAACCGCGATATCCCAGGTGATGGAGACCGTCAGGTCCAATTGATAGGACGACATCTCCAGGACGTAGGAGCCGCCTTCTTCCATGGGATCGAGCGTCAGGGCCGCCGGTCCCAGGTTGCCGCCGATATCGGCCTCGCGGCCGCTGAGCTGCATGATATGGCCGATCAGCGCCGTGGTCGTCGATTTGCCGTTGGTCCCGGTGATGCCGATGTAGGAGGCGTCGCGCTGGGCGCGGGCGAGAAGCTCGATATCGCAGACGATCTCCACGTCCGCCGCCTTGGCCAGGTTCACCACGGGATGCGGTTCGGGATGGTGCAACGGGATACCGGGGCTGAGCACCAGCGTGGTCAGTTCCTTCCAGTTGCAGGTATAGAGATCGACCAGCGGGATGCCTTCTTCGCGGGCGCGCTGACGGCTGTCTTCGTTATCGTCCCAGGCCCAGACCTCAGCCTCGCTTTCCATCAAGGCCTTGCAGGTGGCCAGCCCGGATTTGCCGAGCCCCAGCACCGCGACGGGCATGTGATAGAAATAAAAGATATCGATCATGGCACCTGCCCCCTCACCGCAGTTTCAGGGTGGCAAGGCCCGCGAGGGCCAGGATGGAGGCGATGATCCAGAAACGGATGACGACGGTCGATTCCGCCCATCCCTTCTGTTCGAAATGATGATGCAGCGGCGCCATGCGGAACACGCGGCGTCCGGTCAGCTTGAACGAAATCACCTGAACGATGACGGAAACGGTCTCCAGCACGAACAATCCGCCGACGATGGCCAGGACCAATTCGTGTTTGGTGATGACGGCAACGGCGCCCAAGGCCCCGCCCAACGACAGCGATCCCGTATCGCCCATGAACACCTTGGCCGGCGGCGCGTTGTACCAGAGGAAGCCCAGCGCGGCCCCGACCAGCGAGCCCAGGAACACGGCCAGTTCGCCCGAGCCCGGCACGTAATGCAGTTGCAGGTAGTTCGCGAAAACGGCGTTGCCGACCAGATAGGCGATCAGCGCGAAGACGCCCGATGCGATCATCACCGGCACGATGGCCAGGCCGTCCAGGCCGTCCGTCAGGTTCACGGAATTGGACGATCCGACCATGACGAAGCAGGCGAAGACGATGAAGAACCAGCTGAGATCGACCAGCAGGTTCTTGAAAAACGGCAGGGCCAGCGTCGTCGCCAGCGGGTCCGGCAGATGGGCCGAGATGTAGAACGCGGCGACGGCGGCGATGGAGACCTGCATGATCAGCTTCAGCTTGCCGGGCAGGCCCTTGGAATTGCGCTTGGAAACCTTCAGGTAATCGTCGAGGAAGCCGATGACCCCATAGCCGACGGTCACGCCCAGCGCCGTCCAGACGAAACCGTTGGTCAGGTCCATCCACAACAGTGTCGCGAAGACCGAAGCCATCAGGATCAGCAGACCGCCCATGGTCGGCGTGCCCTGCTTGGTGATCAGATGGCTTTCGGGGCCGTCGTCGCGGATCGGCTGGCCGCCTTTCTGCCGGGCCTTCAACAGTTCGATCAGGACCGGGCCGATCATGAAGCTGATGACCAAGGCCGTGATAACGGCGCCGCCCGTGCGGAAGGTGAGGTAGCGGAACACGTTGAGAACCGCGAACTCGTCGGCCATGGGGAAAAGGATCTGGTACAGCATGTCCTGGCCTACTCCCCGTTCACGGCGCGGCCGTGACCGCGCCCGCCGTTGCCGTGGAAATCGTGATTTTCGCCGAGCGCCGTCAGCGCCTCGACAACCTTGCCCATGCGCGAGCCGTAGGAGCCCTTGACCAGGACCACATCGCCCGCCCGCACGGCCGAGGCGACGAGCGGGGCCAGTTGCTCGGACGTTTCCGCATGGCCGCCCCGCATTTCGCGCGGCAGCGCATCAAACAGCGCCCCCATGCCGGGGCCCGCCGTGAAGACGGCGTCGATCCCCCGCGCGGCCAACGGTTCGGCCAATCCGCGATGCAGGTCGTCTGATTTGTCACCCAGTTCCAGCATGTCGCCGAGCACGGCGATGCGCCGCCCGCCGGAGGCGACCTCGCCCACCGACAACACTTCGATCGCGGCGACGACGGCGACGGGGCTGGCGTTATAGCTTTCGTCGATCAGGGTCATTTCGCCGCCGTCCAGCGGCACGGCCAGGCGGTTGCCCCGGCCCTTCGGCGCGGCGACGCGGGCCAACATGGCGGCCGCGACTTCCAGGTCCGTATCCATCGCCTTGGCGGCGGCGAGCACACCCAGGCTGTTCATCACCCAATGACTGCCCGGCACGCCGACGCGGTAGCGCAGGTCCCGACCCGCGACATTGGCCTGCACCGAGGTGCCGAGGGCATCGGCGCGACTGTCGATCAAGCGGACGTCGGCTTTCGCATGCGCACCAAAGGACAGAATGGTCGCGCCCCCGGCCCGGCGCGCGGCGGCGGCGAGACGGTCGAACATCGCATTGTCACGGTTCAGCACGGCGGTCCCGCCGTCGACGAGACCGTCGAAGATTTCCGCCTTGGCGTCGGCGATCTCCTCGACGCTGTCGAAAAACTCGCTATGGACCAGTTCGATGGTGGTGATCAGCGCGACGTGCGGGCGCGCCATGTTCGACAGCGGGCGGATCTCGCCCGGATGGTTCATGCCCATTTCCAGGATCGCGTAGTTTGCCTCGATCGGCATGCGGGCCAGGGTCAACGGCAGGCCCCAGTGATTGTTCAAATTGCCCTGGGTCGCATGGGCCTCGCCCTGGCGTTCCAGGATCATGGCCAAGGCTTCCTTGGTGCCGGTCTTACCGACGCTGCCGGTGACGGCGCAGATCTTGGCCTTGGACCGGTCACGGGCGACGCGGCCCAGGTCGTTCAGCGCCTGGGTCGTGTCGTCGACGCGCAGGCCCGGCGTGGAGGCCGGGGCATCCTTGAAATCGCGGCGCAGGACGGCTCCCGACGCCCCCTTTTCGAATGCCTGGGCGATATGGGCATGGCCGTCCGAGGCAACGCCCTGGATCGCGACGAACAGGTCGCCCGGCTTCAACGTCCGGGTATCGATGGACACACCCGTCGCCTGCCATTCGCCGACCGGCGTGCCTTCCGTGGCGGCGGCGGCGGCACCGGCGTTCCAAAGAACGAAGGGCGCTTTCTTCATGCCCATGGCTCAGCCCTCCCCATCGCCGGAGAGGCCCGCGATGGCGGCGCGGGCCGCTTCACGGTCGTCGAAGGGAAGAATGCGTTTGCCGACGATCTGACCCCGTTCGTGGCCCTTGCCGGCGATCACCAGCACGTCGCCGGCGGCCAGGCCCGCGACGGCGGTCTCGATGGCGTCCGCCCGGTCGCCGATCTCGCTGGCGCCGGGGGCGGCGGCCATGATTTCGGCACGGATAACCGCCGGGTCTTCGGTGCGCGGATTGTCGTCGGTGACGATGACCCGGTCGGCCAGGTCCGTGGCGATGCGGCCCATTTCCGGGCGCTTGCCCTTGTCCCGATCCCCGCCGCAGCCGATCACGGCGACCAGCGCGCCCGCCGTGTGGGGGCGCAGCGCCGACAGCACGTTTTCCAGGGCGTCCGGCGTATGGGCGTAGTCGACATAGACGACCGCGCCTTCGGGCGTTTCGCCGATCCATTCCATGCGGCCGGGGGCGCCCGTGAGGCTTTCCAAAGCTTTGAGGGCGACCGGCGCCTCGATCCCCGTGACCTCGGCCAGGCCCAGCGCGCAAAGTGCGTTCATCGCCTGGAAATGGCCTGCCAGGGGCAGGAACAGGCTGTGTTCGACGCCGTCGACCAACAGGTCCAGGTGCTGGCCCTTGGCCTCGGGACGGGTCGAGAGAAGCTTGATATCGACGCCGCGCTCGCCATAGGTCCGGACCCGCAGATGGCGCGCCTGGGCGGCGGCGATCATGTCCGGTCCGTGCGGGTCGTCGGCGTTGATGACGGCGGCCCCGCCGTCGACGATCAGGTCGTCGAACAGGCGCCGCTTGGCGGCCAGATAGGCATCGACGCTGCCGTGATAATCCAGGTGATCGCGGCTGAGATTGGTGAAGGCGCCCGCGGTGATCCGCAGGCCGTCCAGACGATGCTGATCGAGGCCGTGGCTGGAGGCTTCCAGCGCCAGATGATCGACGCCCTGTTCTGCCAGATGGGCCAAGTCCGCATGCAGGTCCGCCGGGTCCGGCGTGGTCAGGCCGTCGTCGCGCGAGAACACGTCCGATTGGATACCCAGGGTGCCGGCGCTGGCCGCTTCATATCCGGCCGATTTCCAGATCTGGCGCAGGAAACCCGCGACCGAGGTCTTGCCATTGGTGCCGGTGACGGCGGCGACGCAATCGGGCTGTCGCGGATAGAACCGCGCCGCCAGCAGGGCATAGCGGCGGCGGGGGTTGTCCGTATCGAGGACCGGGGTGGTTTCATATCCGTCGGGCAATCGGGTCCCCGGCGGCGCCAGGATGGCGGCGGCGCCCCGTGCCAGGGCGTCGGCGATGTAGTCGCGCCCATCATTGGTCGTTCCCGGAATGGCCGCGAACAGGAAGCCGGGCGCGACCCGGCGCGAATCACAGGTCACGCCCGTGATCTCCGGGTTCGCCGGTCCTTCCGGCGGGGTGCTGATCGTTTTGTTCACCCACATATCACTGAGCCGCACGCACCTGCTCCGGTTGACGGGAAAGGGTTTCGATCTTTTTCGCGGCCGCCGGTTTCAGCGCCGCCTCGATTTCGTTGACGTCATCCGGCAGGTCCTTGGCCGCCGCCAGACGCGGCATGCCGTATTCCGGCGACATGCCCATGATCCCGGCGGTGCGCTGGACGATGCGCCCGACCGCCGGGGCCGCGACCCAGCCGCCCGTGGCGTAGCCGAAGGTTTTCTTGGTGCCCTTGGGCTCGTCCACGACGACGCAGACCACGTAGCGCGGCGCGTGGATCGGGAAGGCGCCGACGAAGGACGCGATATTGGCCTTGTCCGAATAGCCGCCCGCCTTGGGCTTTTCCGCGGTGCCGGTCTTGCCGCCGATGAGATAGCCGTCGGCTTCCTTTTCGGCGTTCTTGCCGGTGCCGCGGCTGACGACCAGACGCATCAGGCCGCGCATCTTGGCCGAGGTATCGGCAGAGAACACGCGCGAGCCCGGGATGCCTTCCGGCGCGTCCTGCCTGATCAGGGTGGTCGGGCGGCGGATGCCGCCGTTGACCGTGGCGGCGATGGCGTTGGCCAGCTGCACCGGCGTCACCGAGATACCGTGACCGTAGGAAATGGTCACCGTATTGATCTCGCGCCAGGTGGCTGGATACATAGGGTGACCTACCTCAGGCAACTCAACGGGGGACGGACGCAGGAGGCCGAGCCGCCCAAGGTAGGTCTTTTGGGCTTTCGCGCCCACATCGAGGGCCATTTTGGCTGCCCCGATATTCGATGAATGGATGAGAATCTCCGGCACGCTGAGCCAGCGGTTCTGGGCGTGGTAGTCGGAGATCGAATAACGCGCCACGCGGAACGGCTTGGACGCGTCGTAGCCGCCGGAAATCGGCACCACGCCCGCGTCCAGCGCCATGGCGGCGGTCAGAAGCTTGAACACCGAGCCCATTTCATAGACGCCCTTGGTCGCCCGGTTGAACCCGGCCTCGCCCAGCAGTTCCACCGGACGGTTGGGATCGAAATCGGGCAGCGAGACCATGGCCACCAGTTCGGACGTGTTGGCGTCCATCACGATGGCGGTGCCGCCGAGGGCGGAGAATTCCTTGACCGTATCGGCCAGAACTTCATGGGCGATGGCCTGCACCCGGACGTCGATGGACAGCTTCAACGGATCGCCGCCGCCGGTCAGGCGCGTTTCGAAATGCCGTTCGATCCCCGCCGTGCCGCGGCCGTCGATATCGGTGACGCCCAGGGCATGAGCCAACAGGCGGCCCTGGGGATAGACCCGCCGCTCACCCCGTTCGAACTGGATGCCCGGCAGGCCCAGACGGTGGACCTCGTAATGCTGTTCCGGCGTCAGGTTGCGTTTCAGGTAGACGAAGCGGCCCCGTGACGAAAGGCGCTTTTCCAACCGCTCGCGGTCCAGATCCGGCAGGACGCGGACCAGCTTGTCGGCGGTTTCCTGAACATCCAGGACGTGCTTCGGATCGGCATAGAGCGAGACCGCCGGCAGAGACGTCGCGACGACGATGCCGTTGCGGTCGACGATATCGGCGCGCTCCTGAACCGGGGCCTGGGGATTGACGGAATGGGCCAGGCGCGGCTCGGCCCGGTCGGCGAACAGGGTCAAATCGACGACCCGCCACCCCAAGGCCATGAAGGCCATGGAAATGACCAGGCCCGTGACCAGCAGGCGCGACCGCCCGGTTTCCAAGGCTTCGGCGGCGCGGCCCGTGGGACCGCCGCGCCCGCGCGCGAATTCGAACAGATCGCCTTGCATCATCGCGGAGATCATCGTGTCGCCTCCTTCAACGGCGTCGGCGTCAGACCAAGGGCCCGGCGGATCGCGGGCAAAGCGTCCTCGACCGTGCGGTCGGTCGCGGCCTGGGTCGCCTGGGCGGGTGCGGGTGCGGGAACCGGCATCGGCGCGGGCGCCTTCATTACCGGCGCGGGCTTGGGTGCCGGAGCCTCGGCGAGTTCGCTCTTCTGGGCGGCCTCGACCATGGGCCGCCAGGGAATCTCCTCGACGGTGCCGAGCTGCTTGGTGCCGATGGGCTCGAGCCCGAGATAGCGTTCGGACAGCATGCGCAGGCGCTGCGGATCGTTGAGATGCGCCCATTCGGCCTGCAGCACATGGACGGCGCGGCTGTCGCGCGAGATGTCGCGGTTCAGCGCGTCGAGCTGATCTTCCAGGTCCTGGACCTGATAGCTGATCATGAACAGGCCCAGAGACATGAAGCCCGCGAGGATCAGGGCGAGGATGGTGGTGCGTTTGCTCATATCCCGGCCCTCCTCATGCCGCCGCCCGGGCGGGGGCGTCGGTGCGTTCGGCCCAGCGCAGGCGGGCGGAACGGGCGCGCGGATTGGCGCGGGTCTCGGCCTCGCCCGGCTTGACGGTGCCGCGCTTGATCAGGGTGAAGGTCGGGGCCGCCTGCTTACCGGGCAGATCCGGCATGTGCCGCGACGGGCGCGGGCCGGAGCCGGATCGGTCGCGCAGGAATTCCTTCACCGCGCGGTCTTCCAGGGAATGGAAGGAGACGACGGCAAGACGCCCGCCGGGCGCCAGCAGAGCTTCCGCCCCGGCAAGGCCCCGGACCAGTTCACCCAATTCGTCGTTCACGTAGATACGCAGGGCCTGGAACGTGCGGGTCGCCGGATCGATGCCGTCCTTGGATTTGCGGACGACGCTACGGATCAGATCGGCCAGTTCCTCGGTGCGGGTGATCGGCGCCTTGTCGCGCAATTCGATGATCGCGCGGGCGACGCGGCGGGACGCCCGCTCCTCGCCGTACTTATAGATAAGGTCGGCCAGTTCCTTTTCGGCCAGCGTGTTGACCACGTCGGCGGCACTCATGCTGTCGTGGCTCAGGCGGCCGTCGCCTTCCATGCGCATGTCCAGCGGCCCGTCGGCGCGGAAGGAAAAGCCGCGCGCGGGATCGTCCAACTGCATGGAAGAAACACCCAGATCCAGCGCCACGCCGTCGATCCGTTCGACCCCGACGCTGGTCAGCAGTTCGCGCATGTCGCCGAAACGTCCGGCCAGCACGGTCAGACGGCCCGGAAATTCACGCCGCATATCGGCGCCGATGCTCTGCGCCAGGGGATCGCGGTCGATGCCCCAGACGGTGCAATCGGCGGCCTCCAGCAGGGCACGGGAATACCCGCCGGCGCCGAAGGTCGCGTCGACATAAACGCCGCCGTCTTTCGGGGCGAGCGCTTCCAGGACCTCCGCCAACATGACCGAAGAATGTTGCCCTGGGGAATGCATCACCGGGGAGGGACGGGACATATCAGCCATCACCGTCCTCCCCGGCGGATGCGCCTGGCCGTTTCGGAATTTTCAGGGTCATGCCGCGGGCCTTGGCGCGCTCGAAGGCGTCGCCGCGCTGCGCCTCGTAGGCGGCGGGCTCCCACATCAGCATGCGTTGACCACGGCCGACGAACAGGACTTCGTCCTTGATGCCGGCGAAATCGCGCAGATCGTCGGTCAGGACGATGCGGCCTTCCGGATCCATGGGCAGCTCGCGGGCGTTTTCCAGGATCACGGCGGCCAGGTCGTCCTGGTCGTCGGAAAACAGATCGAGGTCCTCGAGCCCTTCGGCGACGCGCGTCATGAAGGCTTCGTCGCAGGCTTCCAGGGCCGGGTATTTAAAAGAGGGGAACGCGTAGAGACCGGTGAAGGCTTCGGCATCGGCTTCGGCACGGCTCCGCGAGAGGGCCGCGCGGAAGGGCTTGGGTACGCTGACCCGTCCCTTCCTGTCGATCTTGTTGACGTGCCGTCCAACCAGCAGCGCCACGGCTACCCCCTTCGGGCTTTCACCCAAATCCCAAATCGCGGCTTCGATCGCGCCACCTCCGCGACGCCGTCCCCGCACCCGTCCGTCCGCCCGGACCAAAGCCGCCGAATCCCCCGCGATTCCCCTGCGGGATGAATTCGCCGACCAAGCCCGTGGGCCGTGCCTTCGCCCCGGAAATCCGCCGCATCCCTTGGGAAAGGCGGCCTTCCGGCGCCCGAAAACACTGCGCCATTCACGCACTTTGGGCATGTTTGGGATATCATGGGAAAACATGGGCGTCAATGGAGATAGACTGGGAAACCATGGACCGCCCTGGGCTGGCTTAGCCCGGGTTCCTCTTAGCGCAGAGGCCGTTAACACTTCCCTAACCACGAATGTCCCCACCCACCGCGCCCCGCGCGGACCCCGCCCCCGCCCGCAGGCGAAGTCGCGCAGCCGCGGGCCCACCGATCGCGGGTCAAAAAAAGTTCCGATACGGACAGATCAAAACCCCCGAAACGGGCCTAAGTTTGCGGGCACGGGGGCAATTTCGGGGCGGATCGGGGAATCCGCCGCCGGGGCTTCATATGAAGAGAAGATTTGGGACCAGACGGCCTGTAAGCCGGGTTCTGTCTAGTACGGCCATTCATCTGGGACGCCCGTTGCCGGACGCCTCGCGCAACCTACCCGAAGGACGATGCGGGAACGCACCCATGGTCCGAAGCCATCGGCCCTTCCTATTCGGTTTTGCTCCCGGTGGGGTTTACCCTGCCATCCCTGTCGCCAGGGACGCGGTGCGCTCTTACCGCACCCTTTCACCCTTACCCGGTCCGGAGACCGGGCGGTTTGCTTTCTGTGGCACTTTCCCTAGGCTCGCGCCCGCCGGACGTTATCCGGCACCGTGTTCCCGTGGAGCCCGGACTTTCCTCCCCTTGCAGGTTTCCCACAGCAAAAGGCAGCCGTCCGGCCGTCTGGTCCGGGGCGGTTATAGACCTAAATGTGTTTAAGAAACAGCGCCGTCGTCGCGGCGGATCGCCTCGACCAGGCCGAACAGCCGGCGGGCCGTTTCCGGATCGACGCGGCCGGTGACGCGGGCCGGGCGCCAATGGCGCTGGAAAGCCTTCAAGGCCGCCGAAAAATCCGTCGTGTCGTAGCCGACTTCCGTCAGGGCGTCGGCCAGGACCGGCTGCTCCATCATCAGGTTGTCGCTCTCGCCGGGCCAAAGGCCGATGCCCTTGCCGGCCAGGCGTTCCCAGGGGAACAGTTCGCCGGGGTCGGTCTTGCGGGTCGGCGCCACGTCGGAATGGCCGACCACGTTGCGGGGCGGGATCGGATGGCGGGCGAGGACGCCGTGGCAGACGGCCTCCAGTTCGCGGATCTGGGCTTCAGGAAATTCGCGGTAGCCGAATTCATGCCCCGGATTAACCAGTTCGATCCCGATGGACCGCGCGTTGATGTCCGTGCGGCCCCGCCAATGGGCGACGCCCGCGTGCCAGGCGCGATGGGCCTCGTCGACCAGCCGGTGGACGGTGCCTTCCTCGTCGATCAGGTAATGGGCGGAAACTTCGGCCTTGGGGTCCTTCAACCGCTCCAGCGCCGCGTCCTTGGTTTCCATGCCGGTGTAGTGCAGCACCAGCATGTCCACGGTGAAGGCCGGGCCACGGTCGTCGAAATTGGGGCTGGGGTCGAGAACGATGTCTGACATAAGACGGCAAGTATAGCGCAGGGCGCGTCCGGGGCGTGCGCCCTACTTCATGCCCCGTTCTTTTTCGATCTGGTCGTAGGCGGCGTTGATCGAGGCCATCTTTTCGTTGGCGAGATCGATGAATTCCTGCGGCATGCCGTCGGCCATCAGCTTGTCCGGATGGTTTTCGCGGATCAATTGACGATAGGCCTTCTTGATATCGGCGTCGCTGTCGCTGCGCTTCACGCCCAGGATTTCATAGGGATCGGCCTTCTTGTCCGGCTCGCCCATATCCATATGCATGGCCTTCAGGCGCTCGAACCCCTGCGGCGTGAAACCGAAGATCAGGGCCGTGCGGCGCAGGAATTCCATTTCGCCGGGATGGACCTCGCCATCGGCCTTGGCGATGTGGAACAGCGCGGCCAGAAGTTCTTCCAGCACCGCCGGTTCGCGGGCGAACATCATGGCGATCTGTTCGGCATAGGGCTCGTAGCCGGTGGCGTCCTTGCGGGCTTCGTTGAACAGTTTGCCGACAGCGGCTTCGTCCTCGGGCGGGACGTGGAACATCCGGCGGAAGGCGAGGATTTCGTCCTTCGACACGGCGCCGTCCGATTTCGCCATCTTGGCGGCCAGCACGATGACGGCCTGGGTAAAGGCGACCTGGCGGGCTTCGTTCGCCGCCTCGCCGTCCCCCATGTCGGGGCCCAGGAGGGCTTCCTCTTCCTTGCGCTGGTCGTACATATGGCCAGCGACGCCGCCGATGAGCGCGCCCAGCGGCCCGCCCATGGCGAAGCCGGCGACCCCGCCGATGACTTTGCCCCAGATACTCATACGTTTCGGATTTCCTTGATGGCCGACAGGACGCCGACCGGCCTAAGCCGGGACGCCCTTTCCTGGCCCCTTCTTACGACGGACCCAGACGCCCCGCCAAGGGGAGTTTCACCGACAGGTCCTTGGGATCGACGCCGAAGGTCAGGCCCAGGATATTGATCTCCAGCCCTTCCTCGACCCCGGCCATGACGCCGAGCAGGCCGAACAGCGAGACCTGATAACCGGTGCCGCTGGGCGTCTTGGCGGCGATGCCGCCGGGGATGTAGTCCTTGCCGATGGCCGTCGGCGGCAGGTCGAGCGCCAATTCCGGCACGGCACGGGCGACATGGGCGGTGAAGGTATTGGAATTGGGCCCCGGCCAAACCGTATAGGATGTGTCGTAGGGATAGGACCGGGCGGCGGCGTCGATCCGCTTGATCATGTCGTCGACGCCCTCGCCCCGCTTGTCCGCGAAAATTTCAGGCTCCGCCCCGAACCAGCGCTGATCCGGCTCCTTATCCGTCACCACCAGGGCCGAGCCGCCGTAGCGCGCCCGCCAGCCGACGATCTCATAGACCGTGAAGGTATCGGCGTTCGTCGGCTTCGTCGCGATCCAGGTATGGACGCCGAAAATGCCGCGCCAGGAAAAGGCCCGGGCGCCATAGACCTGCACGATCGCTTCCTTGTGTTCGGCCGGGTCCGGCGCGATGCCCATGGGCTCGCGGCTCGCCGTGCGCCAATCCGCCATGACGTTGTGTTTCCCGATGCCCACGGCCCCGCCGAGAACCAGGAGCAGCAACAGCCCCTTCGCAACGGTCCGGAATGTCTGTGTCTTGAACATGATCAATCTTACCTGCCGCCTAATTTAGGCAGGCAAAAGGCGTTTTGCCAGTTGCCGCCACACAGCCGGCATCAAATAGATGGGAAACTGGCCGACGACGAAATAGAGCATGGTGTCCGCATCGATCGCCGGAAGCAGGACCGCGATCAGGATCGCCAGGTTCCGATTGCCCGAAGCGAAGGCAGCGGACAGGATCTTCACCCGGTCCCAATCGCGCCGCATCACCCGTCCGGCCAGCATGAACGCCCCCGCCCCGGCCAGTTGCAGGCCGATGAATACGGCGAAGCTCAGGGCCGTCACGAAAATCACATGGTCCGGATCGTCGGCGAAGGCCGCCGGCACCCCCGCCATCAGCCCCGCCGCGAACCCGACCAGCAACAGCACCGAGACGCCATGCAGCGGCACCCGCAAGGTTTCCAGCCGTGCCTTGCCCAAAATCCGCTGAGCGATCACGGCGGCGACGAAGGTCGAGGCGACCAGCGCCGCCAGCCGCCCCATCAGGTCCAGGGTCGAAAGCGGCGTCGAAACGAGATTGGTCGACACGATGGGCAGGGTCAGCGGCACCAGGAACGTTTCCGCCACCAGGACCAGCAGCAGGAACGCCCCGTCCAGGCCGATGATCATGCCGACGGCGGGCGTGGACATCAGCGGGCAGGACGCCGCCGTCAGCACCACGGCGGTGATCAGGCCGGGGCTGAGACCCGTGTCCTTGACGATCACCCAGGTCAGCACCGGCGTTATGGCCAGCATCCAGACCAGCGCCGTGCCCAGAAGAAAGGGCCTGCGGATATGCCCCATGACGTCGGCCCAATCGATATGGACCATGGAGACGAACATCAAAACCCAGACCATATGGGTCAGCCAGGGCTGCAGGTGGATCGTCACGCCGGGAAAGGCGAGCCCCGAAAACACGCCGACGGCCATCATCGTCGTCGCGTGACGGCCGAGGAAGGCGAGGATGGAAATCAGCGGCTGAAACAGGGTCATCTGGCGAATCCTACGGTGGATCGGGCGGCATCCGGGCACTTGCACGGCGGGCGATTATGGGGCAAACCCAAGCCTAGGCAATCGAACCTGTATACAATCCGAACAGAAAATCCCAAACCCCAGGAGCATCCATGGCCGAACAGGTTGACACAGTCGTCATCGGCGCCGGCGTCGTCGGTCTCGCCACCGCCCGCACCCTGGCCCAGGCGGGCCGCGAAGTCGTCGTGCTGGAACAGGCCGACGATATCGGCACCGGCACCAGCTCGCGCAATTCCGAGGTCATCCACGGCGGCATCTATTACGCCAAGGACTCGTTGAAGGCGACGTGCTGCGTCAAGGGCAAGCAGATGCTCTACGAATACTGCGCGTCGCACGGCGTCGAGCACAACCGCATCGGCAAGGTCATCGTCGCCATTTCGGAAGACGAGATTCCGAAGCTGGAGGAACTGAAGCTCAAGGGCGAAGCCAACGGCGTGATGGATCTGGAATGGCTGGATCAGGCCCAGGTCAAGGCCATGGAGCCCAACGTCACGGCGGCGGCGGGCCTGCTGTCACCCTCCACCGGCATCGTCGAAAGTCACGGCTATATGCTGTCGCTGCAGGGCGAGCTTGAGGACCAGGGCGGCATGATCGCCTTCAACACGCCCGTCGAAGGCGGCGAGGTCCTGCCCGACGGGCGCATGCGCATCCGGGCCGGCGGCGAGGCGCCGATGGAACTGGACTGCCAACTGGTGGTCAACGCGGGCGGTCTATACGCCCAGCACATCGCCCGCGCGGTCGATGGCATCCCGGCGGATACGATCCCCGGCTCCTACTACGCCAAGGGCCATTACTTCACCTACCCCGGCAAGAGCCCGTTCAACCACCTGATCTACCCGGCGCCGGTGCCGGGGGGCCTGGGCACCCATTCGACCCTGGACCTGGGCGGCGGCACGAAGTTCGGGCCGGACGTGGAATGGCTGGACATCACCCACCCGAGCGAAATCGACTACAAGGTCGACGAAAGCCGGGTCGCGAGCTTCTACACCGCGATCCGCCGCTATTGGCCGGGCCTGCCGGACGGCGCGCTGTCGCCGGGCTACACGGGCGTGCGGCCCAAGCTGACCAACAGCAACGACAAATACGCCGCCGACTTCGTCATCCAAGGCGCCGATGTCCATGGCCTTCCGGCCTATGTGGCGCTTTACGGCATCGAAAGCCCGGGGCTGACCTCGTCCCTGGCGATTGCCGCCGAGGTCAAGGCGCTGGTGGACAAGCAGGCGGCGTAAGGAACGTTATTCGGCGGCCACGGCCTGACCGAAGATACGTTCGTAGCGTTCCGTATACTTGTCCCAGACTTCCGGGTTCTTCAGGCGCGGGGGTTTCTCGCCGCGCAGGATGACCATCCACTGTTCGGCCGCCGCCTTCGACATGTTGTAATTGCATTCGTGGGTGACGCCCGCGTTATGCGGCGATAGCAACACGTTGTCGAATTCGACGAAACGGTTGGTCGCGTTGCCGGTGGGTTCGATGTCGAACACGTCCAGCCCGGCCCCCCGAATGCGATCTTCCTTCAGCGCCGCGATCAAGGCGTCCTCGTCAGCGATGCCGCCCCGCGCCGTGGTGATGAAATAGGACGTGGGTTTCATCAGCGAAAACGCTTTCTCGCCGACCATGCCGCGCGTCTCGTCCGTCAGCGGGCAGTTGACGGAAACGATATCGGCTTCGCGGAACAGGGTGTCGAAATCGACCTTGTCGGCCCCGCGTTCGGCGAAATCGGCGTCGGAGATGTAAGGATCGTAGGCGATGGCCTTGGCGCCGAAGACCTTGACGTAACCGGCGACCAGACGCCCGATGTTCCCCAAGCCGATGATCCCCACCGTCTTGCCGGTCAACTCCGATCCGATGTAGTTCAGGCGGCTGATCTTGGCGTTGGCACGGATCGCCTTGTCCGTCTGGGCGATCTGTTTCGACAGGGTCAGAGCCAGGCCCAGGACGTGCTGCGCGACGGACACGGAATTGGCGCCGGAATTGTTGACCACCATGATGCCGAGATCGTTGCAGGCCTCGACATCCATCATGTCGTAGCCCGCCCCCGTCGCCGAAACGGCCAGCAGATTGGGGCAGCGTTCGAGAAACGACCGCGTCGGATACCAGGCTTCCGGCGTTTCGTTGGTCGGTAGGAACTGCGCACCGTGAACCTGAGCCAATTGGGCCCAGTTTTCGTCGGCATCGGCGTCGAAGGCAATGCGCTGCGTGGCGATGTCCGGCGCGTCGGCCAGGATGTCGAGGGCGACGGGATCCATGAAATTCTGGAAATAGGCGAGCGTGCGGGTCATCGGTGTGACGGTCCTTGGTTGTTTTCTCCCAGGCGCCGTTTTAAACCAGACGACCGCGTGAGAAAACGTTGATGCGTTTCATTTTATCGGGCCCGACCGAATGACACCTCCCGAACAGCAGAAAACCGCCGCCGGCTGGCACGTCTGGATCGACCGAGGCGGCACCTTCACGGACCTCGTGGGGCGCGCGCCGGACGGACAACTGACGACGCACAAGCTGCTGTCGGAAAATTCGGAACAATATGAGGACGCGGCCCTGCAGGGCATCCGTGACATCATCGGCGTCGCCCCGGGTGCCGCGATCCCGGAAGGCGCGGTCGAGGTCGTCAAGATGGGAACGACCGTCGCGACCAACGCGCTCTTGGAACGCAAGGGCGACCGCACGGTCCTGGTCATCACCGAAGGTTTCGGCGATGCGCTGCGCATCGGATATCAGGCGCGGCCGGATATCTTCGCGCGGCACATCGTTCTGCCGGAAATGCTCTATGAACGGGTGATCGAAACGGGCGAGCGCCTGAACGCCCAGGGTGAGGAATTGACGCCGCTGGACGAGGACCGCCTGCGCGCCGGCCTGCAAGACGCCTTCGATGCGGGCATCCGTGCCGCCGCTGTGGTCTTCATGCACGGCTACCGCTATCCGGCGCACGAACGGCAGGCCGCCGAGATCGCCCGCGACATCGGCTTCACCCAGGTCTCGACCAGCCACGAAGTCAGCCCCTTGATGAAACTGGTCAGCCGGGGGGACACCACCGTCGTCGACGCCTACCTGTCCCCGATCCTGCGCCGCTACGTCGACCGGGTGGCGGCGGACCTGGGCGAGACCCGCCTGCAATTCATGCAATCGAACGGCGGGCTGACCGACGCGCGGCTGTTCCAGGGCAAGGACTCCATTCTGTCCGGCCCGGCGGGCGGCGTTGTCGGCATGGTCGAGACGGCCCGCATGGCGGGCTTCGACAAGATCATCGGTTTCGACATGGGCGGCACCTCGACCGACGTGTCCCATTACGACGGCGAGTACGAGCGCACCTTCGAAACCCAGGTCGCGGGCGTTCGCATGCGCGCCCCCATGATGAACATCCACACCGTCGCGGCGGGCGGTGGATCGATCCTGCATTTCGACGGTGCGCGGTACCGCGTCGGCCCGGACAGCGCGGGCGCCGATCCCGGCCCGGCCTGTTACCGCCGTGGCGGGCCGCTGACGGTGACCGACTGCAACGTCATGCTGGGCAAGGTGCAGCCGAAGTACTTCCCCAATCTGTTCGGGCCCAGGGCGGACCAGCCGCTGGACGCCATAGCCGTGCGCCGGGGCTTCGAAGACATGGCCCGCACCATCCACGAACAGACCGGCGACGACCGCACGCCCGAAGAAGTCGCCGAGGGCTTCCTGCAGATCGCCGTCGAAAACATGGCCAATGCGATCAAGAAGATCTCGGTCCAGCGCGGGCACGACGTGACCGGCTATGTGCTGAACTGTTTCGGCGGGGCGGCGGGGCAGCATGCCTGCCTGGTCGCCGATGCGCTGGGTATGAACACGGCCTTCCTGCATCCCTTCGCGGGCGTGTTGTCGGCCTACGGCATGGGCCTGGCCGACGTGCGGGCGATCCGCGAAAAGGCGGTCGAGGCGCCGCTGGCCGCCGGGCTGACCGCCCCCCTGATGGAAATGATCGAAGACCTGGAAAAGGACGCCCGGGCCGAGATCGAGGCCCAGGGGATCCCATCAGATTTGATCGAGGTCCAGCGCCGCGCGCATCTTCGCTACAAGGGCACGGACACGGCCCTGATCGTCGCCTTCGGCGACCGCGGCAAAATGACCGAGGAATTCGAAGCCCTGCACCGCCAGCGCTATGGCTTCACCGCGCCCGGCCGGGGCCATGTGATCGAGGCGATCTCGGTCGAGGTCGTCGGCCGCGCGGGCCTGGCCGAGGACCCGGATATCGAAGACATCCCCGGCGTCGCGGCCCTGCGCCCCATGGATACGGTTCGCATGGTTTCGGGCGGCGAGCCTTATGAGACGCCCGTCTACAAGACCGAAGCCCTGTTGCCCGGCGACCGTCTGGTCGGTCCGGCGATCCTGGTCGAGAACACCTCCACCATCATCGTCGAAGCCGGATGGGCCGCCGAGATGACCCGCAAGGGGCACCTGATCCTGACCCGCGCCGAGGCGCGGCCGGAAACCCACGCGATCGGCACGCAGGCCGACCCGGTGATGCTGGAAATCTTCAACAACCTGTTCATGTCGATCGCCGAACAGATGGGCACGACCCTGGCCAACACCAGCTATTCCGTGAACATCAAGGAACGCCTGGATTTCTCCTGCGCCGTGTTCGACCGGCATGGTGAGCTGATCGCGAACGCGCCGCATATCCCGGTGCATCTGGGCTCCATGGGCGAAAGCATCCGCGCCGTCATGGATGGCAACAAAGGCAAGATGCAGCCGGGCAACGTCTATGCCCTGAACGCGCCCTATAACGGCGGCACGCACCTGCCGGACGTCACGGTGATCACGCCGGTGTTCGACGCGGCGGGGAAGGATATTCTGTTCTACGTCGGATCGCGCGGCCATCACGCGGACATCGGCGGTATCACCCCCGGCTCCATGCCGCCCAATTCGACGACGGTCGAGGAAGAAGGCGTGCTGATCGACAACTTCCTGCTGGTCGAACGCGGTGACATTCGGGAAGAGGCGCTCCGCGAACTGCTCTGTGGCGATCCCTACCCCGTGCGCAATTTCGACCAGAACCTGGCCGACCTGGGGGCACAGATCGCGGCCAACGAAAAGGGCGCCCAGGAACTGCGCAAGATGGTCGACCACTTCGGCCTGGACACCGTCTGGGCCTATATGGACCACGTCCAGGACAACGCCGAGGAAAGCCTGCGCCGGGTGCTGGATGTGCTGACCGACGGCCAGTTCCGAAGCGAGATGGACAACGGCGCCGTAATCGACGTGAAGATCACGGTGGACCGGAAAAAGCGCGAGGCGACCCTGGATTTCTCCGGCTCCTCGGCGCAGTTGGGCAGCAACTTCAACGCGCCTTCCGCCGTCTGCCATGCCGCCGTGCTCTACGTCTTCCGCACGCTGATCGACGACGACATTCCGTTGAACGCGGGCTGCCTGAAGCCGTTGAAACTGATTATCCCCGAAGGCTCCATGCTGTCGCCGACCTACCCGGCCGCCGTGGTTGCCGGCAACGTGGAAACCAGCATGGCCATCACTGACGCGCTCTACGGTGCGCTCGGCGTTCTCGCCTCCAGCCAGGGCACCTGCAACAACTTCACCTTCGGCAACGACCGCCATCAGTATTACGAAACGATCTGCGGCGGCTCCGGCGCCGGGCCCGATTTCGACGGCACGGACGCCGTCCATTGCCATATGACGAATACCCGCCTGACCGACCCTGAAGTCCTGGAATGGCGTTTTCCGGTGATGCTCGACCGCTTCGAAATCCGCCGCGGTTCCGGCGGGCCGGGGGCTCATCACGGCGGCGACGGCGTGATCCGCCGGGTCAGGTTCCTGGAGGACATGACGGCGGCGATCCTGTCCAGCCACCGACGCAACCCGCCGCAAGGCATCGACGGCGGCGGCGACGGCAAACCGGGCCGCAACGCCGTCGAATACGCCGACGGCCGGGTGGAGGAACTGACCGGCACGGACCGCCGCGATCTCACCCCCGGCGACATCTTCATCATCGAGACACCCGGCGGCGGCGGCTTCGGCGGGGCCTGACCTGAGAGCCCTCGGCCGTCGCGGCCCATACTCGGCCGAACACGGCGTCAACGCCCTTTTTTGGAATTGAGAATCATTCTCAATATTAGTATGGTGACCGGCAATTGACCGTCCCGCGTCTGCGGGGCGACGGAGGCCGCCGGAAACGGCGGAACAAGGAAGGTCATGCACGAGTCGCTGCTGCTGCGCGCCTATCACGAATATGAATGGGAACTGCTGCGCTTTCTCGGGCGGCGGCTGGGCTCCCGTTCGCTGGCCGCGGACATTGCCCATGATCTTTATGTAAAGCTGCTGCGGACCGAGGGCGAGCCACCGGTGCGTGACCGACGCGCCTATCTATTCACGATGGCCGCCAATCTGGCGACCGACCATATGCGCGTCGAGAAACGGCGCGGTGAAATCCTGGCCGAGACCGACGGTGCCGCCTGGCGCCAGTCCGAAGATCTGACCCCGGAACGCCATGCCGTCGCCAGAGCCGAATTGGCCGAGATGGACGCCGTCCTGGCGGCCCTTCCCGCGCGCTGCCGCCGCGTCTTCTTCCTGGCCCGCTTCGACGGGCTGTCACAGCCGCAGATCGCCGCCGAACTGGGGATCGGCATCACCACCGTCTACAAGGACCTGAAGGCCGCCCTTGCCGCCTTGACCGAGGCCCGCCGCCGGTTTCAGGGTGGCCCGAACGATTGACCCATGTCATCGGCACCGGTCCGTGCCCGCTCGCTCGTCTTATAGGTATGAACGGGTTCCCGAACGGAATCCGTCGCCGATGAAGGCACCGACAGGCCAACGATGACAGACCCCCGCCCCCCCATGGATTCCACGATGCCCACTGGCGGCGACGCCCACCCCGACGCCATCGACGATGCCGCTCAGGACTGGTTCCTGCGTCTGCGCGAACCGGGCGCGACGGAAGCCGACAGACGCGCCTTCGATACTTGGTACGCCGCCGATCCGCGCCATGCCCATGTTTATGACGAGATCGTCGCTCTATGGCGGGATATCGCCCCCCTAGACCCTGCCCTTGCAGACGGGCGCCGGACGCCGGCCAACGACAACCGGGCGCGGCGGTTTGTGCTCGGCGGCCTGATCGCGGCCTGCCTTGCCCTGTTCGCGGTGGGCGCGGCCTGGGACCTGCCGATCCGCCTGCAGGCGGACAACCTGACCGCCGTCGGCGAACAGCGCGAGGTCACGTTGCCCGACGGCTCCGTCGCCTTTCTGAATACGGATACCGCCATCGCCGTTGATTTTTCCGGCCCGGGCCGCCGGGTTACCTTGCTCAAAGGCGAGGCCCTGTTCAAGGTCGCAAAGAACACCGCTCGGCCGTTCGACGTGGAAGCCGTGGACGGACGCGCCCGGGCCGTCGGCACCGCCTATGCAGTTCGCGACCTGGGCGACCGTGCCCAAGTCACCGTGACTGAAGGTACGGTTCGTGTGACCTCGCCCATCGGTGAGGACCTGGAGAGTGCGGTAACCCTGACCGCCGGCGACCGGGTCACCTATCGGCGGGGCGGCGCGCCGGAGACCATCGAACGTTCGCCGACGGGCGAGACCTCGGCCTTGGCCTGGCAGCGCGGCATGATCGTATTGGACGGCACACGCCTGGACGACGCCTTGGCTGAGATCGGCCGGTACCGGCCGGGCAAGATTTTGCTGCTGGCCGACCCGGCAAAGGTGCAGCCGGTCACGGCGCGGCTCGCCATATCGGCGCTCGACGGCGGCATCCGCGCCTTGGCCGCCACTCACGGCCTGACGGTTACGCAGGTGACCGATTTCCTGATGATCGTTCGCTAACCCCGGGCGGCAGCCATGCCGCGCGCGAAAGCGGCGAAGAAAAACCACCGGACCGGCACCGGGTTCCGCATCGTCACTCGTCAACCCAATGAAGAAACAACGCAAGTGCGACTTATTCGCATTTGTTAATTTGCTCTAATAAATTGTCTTTTGGGGAATATGACGATGACAATACGGACGAAATTCTTAGGCGTGACGACCGCGCAGGCATTCGCGGCGATGCTTGCCGCAAGCACGGCAATGACCACAGTCCCCGCTCTGGCGGCGGGGGAACAGACCCCGCACGCAGCCCCGGCGACGGACCTGGCGCAGGAAACCGCGGTCAAGGATTTCTCCATCCCGGCGCAGTCCCTGGCCAGCGCACTGGAACGCTATTCCGACGTTACCGGCGTCTCCTTCGCCTACAAGACCGGCGATTTTTCCGGCATCCAGTCACCCGGAGTGACCGGTTCCTTGACCCCGGCGGCGGCGCTGTCGCGGCTGCTGTCCGGTACGGGCATCGCCTTCGAGTTCACGGGTGATCGCACGGTCGCCCTGTCCAAGCCGACGGCGGACGGCCAACGCATCGTGCTTGGCACCGTATCGGTCGAAGGTCAGGGAGAAAGCGCCTATGGCCCGGTCGACGGCTTCGTCGCGACGCGCAGTGCCTCGGCGACCAAGACGGACACGCCGATCATCGAAGTCCCCCGCTCGATCTCGGTCGTGACCGCCCACCAGGTCGAGGCCCAGAAGGTCAACAACATCCGGGAATCGCTGCGCTACACCCCTGGCCTAGTGCCCGAAACACTGGGCGTCGATAACCGATCGACAGAAATCATCTATCGTGGATTCGGCTCCGACAAAGCCCTGTACCGAGACGGCATGAACATTCAAAGCCAGGGCTTCACCGCGTTAGAGCCGGACACCTATGGCCTGGAGCGCATCGAAGTTCTACGCGGCCCGGCATCCACCTTGTTCGGGCAAAACGCACCGGGAGGCTTGGTCAACGCCGTGACCAAGCGGCCGACGGACACTTTCTTTTCCGAAGCCCAGTTGCTGGGCGGCAGCTACGATCAGATCGAAGGCCGCTTCGACGTCGGCGGGCCGGTCATGGACAACGGCAAGATCCTGGTCCGCCTGACCGGCCTGCACCGCGACGGCGATACCCAGATCGATTTCGTCGACGAAAGCCGCACCTTCATCGCGCCGGCGGCGACGATCCGGCTGACCGACCGGACGAACCTGACGCTGCTGGGCCATTTTCAGAACGACGAGTCGGGCTCTTTGCTGCAATTCCTACCGGCCTCGGGCACGGTACTGAGCAACGACAACGGCAAACTTCCGTCCAGCCGCTTTCTGGGCGAGCCGGATTTCGACAACTACAAG
>NZRL01000038.1 GCA_002696205.1 Rhodospirillaceae bacterium
CGATTGCGCGGCGGTGGTGCGGGACAGCGGCCCCTGTCCGACCGGCGCCGCGCGGATCACGCCGGGCCATGCCCTCAAGGCCCGCCATGTCATCCATGCCGTCGGTCCCGTCTGGCACGGCGGCAAGGCGGGCGAGGACGAACTGCTCGCCGGCGCCTATCTGACCTCGCTGATGCTGGCCCGCGACCACGGCCTGAAATCCATCGCCTTTCCCGCGATCTCGACCGGCATCTTCGGGTTTCCGACGGACCGCGCGGCGCGAATCGCCGTTGGCACCGTTGCTGCTTTCCTGGCGGAAAACACTCTGCCGGAGACAGTCGTCTTCTGCTGTTTCGGACAGGAAAGCTTGGGCCTCCACAACGCGGCCTTGGCCGCCCTTTGACCTCCCCCCTCGAAAAAGGAAGGCGGGCCCGGAGGTCCGCCTTCTAGGAAAGCCGCTGGAAATTCAGCGGCGGGGGGTGTGGTTGGCCGGGCCCGGATCGCGGCCGTCGAAAACCGGGGAACGGTGGCGTCGTTTCGGGCGCGGGGGAAAGGGAGGCTGGGGGGCTTGGCTGTCCTTGTTCCGTCTTTGCGTCAGGTTGGAAGCCGCCCGCCGTCGCCGCCGTCAGGCGCCGATGGGGCCGCCCTTGGCTCGGGTGATGGCGACCACGGAGGCCCGCGGCGGCACGTCGTCCTTGAAATCGGGCCAGCGGGTCGCGGGCGCATCGAAGGTCGATCCTTCCGCCGGGTGCTGCACGGCGACGAACAGGGTTTCGCCGTCCGGCGTGAATTCCGGGCCGCACATTTCGGCGCCGCGCGGACAGGCGAAGAAGAACCGGGTCAGCGCCCGGCCCGGCCCGCCCAGATCGCAGGCATACATGCCGTCGGGGATGCCGTTCTTGTGCTGCTTCGATCCCTGGTCGGTGGAGATCCAAAGTCGCCCCCGGGGGTCGAAGGCGCAATTGTCGGGGGCGGCCAGCCAGGCGCCGTGGTCGGGCGTGGCCGGGTGGTAATCGGCTTCGTGGTCGGCGACCGCCGGGTTGCCCGCGCGCAGCAGGATGTCCCAGGTGAAGGTCTCGGCCCCGTGGTCGGGGGTGCCGTCCGGCCCGGGCGCGGGCGTGATCTCCAGGACATGGCCATAGGGGTTGGGCCCGCGCGGGTTCGGTCCATGGGCATCGTCGGCGGTCCGTTTGGTGTTGTTGGTCAGCATGGCGTAGACCTTGCCGGTGACGGGATTGGGTTCCACGTCCTCGGGACGGTCCAGCGGCGTCGCCCGCATCAGGTCCGCCGCGCGGCGGGTTTCGATCATCACGTCGGCCTGGGTCTTGAAACCGTTGGCCGCCGTCAACGGCCCGTCGCCCAGGCGCAGGGCAATCCAATGGCCCGTGCCGTCGTCTTCGAAGCGGGCGACGTAGAGCGTTCCGTGATCCAGGATATTGCGGTTGGCGGCCGGGTCGCTGTGGATCACGCGGGCGTCGGTGACGAACTTATAAAGATACTCGAACCGTTGATCGTCGCCGGAATAGACGGCGCAGCGCCCGTCGGCGGTTAGCGCCGTGCCCGCGCCTTCGTGCTTGAACCGGCCCAGGGCCGTCCGCTTCACCGGCAGGGACGCGGGGTCGTAGGGATCGATCTCGACCAGCCAGCCGAAGCGGTTCGGCTCGTTCGGTTCCTGTTCGATATCGAAGCGGGCGTCGTGACGGCCCCAGGAATAGCGCGGATTGCCCTTGATGCCCATACGGGCGTGATTGTCGGCTTCGCCGCCCGTGGGCGCGCCGGAAAAATACTGATGGATGTTTTCCTCGGCGATCAGAACGGTGCCCCAGGGCGTCTTGCCGCCGGCGCAGTTGTTCAGCGTGCCGATCACCCGCGCCCCCGTCGGATCGGCCGTGGTCCGCAGGCGCGGATGCCGCGCCGCCGGGCCGGAAATCGCCATGACGGTCGACCGCAGGGTGAGGCGCCGGGCATAGCGGCTGTCAGCCACGACCCGCCATTCGCCCGCGGTCTTCTTCACCTCGACCACGGAATGGCCGTGCGCGGCCATCTCGACCTGGGCCTGATCGGCGGACAGGTTTTTTTGATCCTTTCGGCTCAGGCCCGGCCACATCAATTCGGCATTGGCGTATTCGTGATTGACGCACAGCAGGCCGTGATCGGACGCCCCCGATCCCGCCGGCAAGGGCAGGAAGGCGATGAAGTCGTTGTTGGTGCCGAACTGTTTTTCCTGGGCCTCGGCCGTCAGGTGGGCGGGGTCGAACGCCGGGGCGTCCGCCGACACCGGATCGCCCCAGCGGATCAGCACCCGGGCATCGTACCCCGCCGCGACGGCATGGCCGTCGGCGATGACATGGGGCGGCTGGATGAACGTCAGGGTCGAGGGGTTGGCCGTCCGGGCGCCGTCGGCGCGGGCCGTCTTGCCGCCGGTCATGGTCCAGGCGGCCAGACCGGCGCCGCCCGCCAATACCGCGCGGCGCCCGATCCGCAGGCTCAGCGGCGTCGCATGATCCCGCGCGATCGGCTGATCGTCGTCGTCGCTGCCGTCGTCGTCGGTTGGAAAATCGTCCGAATTCATGTCCGTATCCCGCAGGCCGGACGGACCGCCCCGCGCGCCCTTCATCCCGTGGTCCGGGATGCTATGGGCGGGCGGAGACAGGCCGGTGACCGGTCCGTGAATCCTCTATGACGGGATGGCGACGGTGCCACCCGATCGGGCGATGTTATCCCAAATTCGCCTGATGCGCGGTGAGGACGGCCATGGTCGCGATGTCGGAAACCGAGGCGTCCATTTCCACGATCTGCGCCGGTTTGGAGAAACCCAGCAGGATCGGGCCCAGGACCGTGGCCCCCCCGACGGCGCTGAGCAGCCGCGCCGAAATGCGCGACGAATGCAGGCCCGGCATGACCAGGACGTTGGCCGGGCCGGACAGGCGGCAGAACGGATAATTGGCCATCATGTCCGGGTTCAGCGCGACACCGGCGCTCATCTCGCCCTCGTATTCGAAGCCCACGTCGCGACGGTCCAGCACGCCGACGGCATCGCGCAGGACCTCGGCATGGGGCAGGTCCGGATTGCCGAAGTTGGCGAAGGAAATCATGGCGACGCGCGGCTCGTGCCCCATGGCCTTGGCGACCATGGCGCCGCCTTCGGCGAAATCGGCCAGCTGTTCCGCCGTAGGGGCCACGTTGACCGCCGTGTCGGTGATGAACAGCGCCCGGCCGTCGCGGGTCAGCACGATGGACACGCCGAAGACCGACGTTCCGCCGACCGACAGCATCCGCGACACGTCCTTCAGCGAGACCATGTAGTGACGGGTCAGGCCGGTGACCATGCCGTCGGCGTCGCCCGCTTCGACCATGCAGGCGGCGAAGACGTTGCGGTTGTTGTGGACCCGGCGTTGGGCGTCGCGCTTGAGCACGCCGCGCCGCTGCTCTTTCAGATAGAGCATGTCGATGTAGTCCTGGTTCTTGTCCGACAGGCGCGCGTTGGCGATTTCGATGCCTTCGGGATCGGGCAGGCCCAGTTCCTTGATGGTCGCCAGGATCTGGTCCTCGCGGCCGACCAGGATCGGCGTGCCGTAGCCTTGCGCCTGGAAAGCATAGGCGGCGCGGATGGCTTTTTCTTCCTCGCCTTCGGCGAAGACGATGCGTTTGGGATTGGCTTTGACCTCGTCGAAGATCGCCTGCAGCGATCCCGCCGTCGGGTCCAGGCGCGCCATCAGCTCGGCGGCGTAGGCGTCCATGTCGGCGATCGGTTTCTGGGCGACGCCGGAATCCATGGCCGCCTGGGCGACGGCCCGGGGGATCGCCCAGATCAGGCGCGGATCGAACGGTGTGGGGATCAGGTAATTGGGGCCGTAGGACAGGTGCGATCCCGAATAGGCGGCATCGACCTCGTCCGGCACGTCTTCGCGCGCCAGCTGCGCCAGCGCGTTGGCGGCGGCGACCTTCATGTCTTCGTTGATGGCGCTGGCCCGCACGTCGAGTGCGCCGCGGAAGATATAGGGGAAGCCCAGGACGTTGTTGATCTGGTTCGGATAGTCGGATCGCCCGGTCGCGATGATCGCGTCGTCGCGGACCTCGCGGACTTCCTCGGGCCAGATTTCCGGCACCGGGTTGGCCATCGCGAAGATCAGCGGCTTCGGCGCCATCTCGGCGATCATTTCCTTCTTCACGGTGTCGGGGCCCGACAGGCCGATGAACACGTCCGCCCCCTTCAGCGCATCGGCCAGGGTCCGCGCGTCGGTGTTGCAGGCATGCTTGGATTTCCATTGGTTCATGCCTTCGGTGCGGCCTTCGAAGATCACGCCCTTGGAATCGCAAAGGATCACCTGGCTGGCCGGCAGGCCCAAGGATTCGAACAGTTCGACGCAGGCGATGGAGGCCGACCCCGCCCCGTTGACGACCATCTTGATGTCCTTGATGTCGCGCCCGGTCAGATGCAGGCCGTTGATCAGCCCGGCGGCGGTGATGATTGCCGTGCCGTGCTGGTCGTCATGGAACACGGGAATGTCGAGAAGCTCTTTCAGGCGTTCCTCGATGATGAAGCATTCGGGGGCCTTGATGTCTTCCAGGTTGATGCCGCCGAACGCCTTGCCCAAATGGCGCACGCAGTTGACGAATTCGTCGACGTCTTCCGTATTGACCTCGAGATCGATGCCGTCGATATCGGCGAAACGTTTGAACAGGACCGACTTGCCTTCCATCACCGGGGTCGCCGCGGCGGCGCCGATGTTGCCCAGGCCCAGAACCGCCGTGCCGTTGGAGATGACCGCGACCTTGTTGCCGCGCGCGGTGTAGTCGAAGCTTTTGCTTTCGTCCTTATGGATTTCCATGCAGGGGGCGGCGACGCCGGGCGAATAGGCCAGCGTCAAATCGCGCTGGGTCGTGAGCGGCTTGGTGGCGCTGACCTCCATCTTGCCCGGGCGGCCCTGCGCGTGCATCCGCAGCGCGTCCTGATACATCATGTCGTCGGCTTGTTTGGTCATGGTCTTTCGGTCTCTTGTTATGAAGTTTCTGGCCCAGATGATTTCGGCGTGCCTGCCGCCCGGCCGCCGGCCCGCGCTGGCGGCGGCTGGATATAGGGGGGCAAACAACGCCGATGTGCGATTGGTGTGACGTCTGTAATGACGGGGCGGCGGGCCATCGGCCCGGCGCGCTTCCCGGATGTGCTCCCTTACGTTTTGTCGTCTTTGAAACGATATTGCCCGGCGAAGGTTAAAATTGAAAGTATTGTATTCGACATTGCGGCGACTTTTTTCTCCCACGGGGTGGGATTTCCACAGGTTTCCCCATGCGCATTGCTTGTCCTCCTGCCCCCAAGATGTGGTAGGCTCCGCCTATCCTGGGCGCCTGAAATTGGAAGATGATCGAGAGAGCCATGCCTCCCGACGAGACTGCGCCCGTTTCCGACCCCGATGACAACGACGGTTTGAGCTCCGAAAGCTCCGGCGCGCCGGCGCTTTCGGGCGGCGGCGCCGACGCCAACGTGACCCCCATGATGGCGCAGTTCCTGGAGATCAAGGCCGCCCATCCGGGGGCGATCCTGTTCTACCGCATGGGCGATTTCTACGAGATGTTCTTCGACGACGCGGTCGCCGCGGCGGCGACGCTGGACATCGCGCTGACCAAGCGCGGCAAGCATCTGGGCGAGGACATCCCCATGTGCGGCGTGCCCGTGCATTCCCATGAAAGCTACCTGACCCGTCTGATCCGCGCCGGGCACAAGGTCGCGATCTGCGAGCAGACCGAAGACCCGTCGGAAGCGAAGAAACGCGGCTCCAAATCCGTGGTCCGCCGCGCGGTCCAGCGCATCGTCACCCCCGGTACGATCACCGAGGAAACGCTGCTCGACGCCCGGTCCCACAATTACCTGGCGGCCCTGGGCGCGGCGCAGTCGGACCTGGGCCTCGCCTGGATCGATATGTCGACGGGCGATTTCCTGACCCAGCCGGTGACGCCCGCGACCTTGGGCGCGGCGCTGGCGCGCATCGACGCGGGCGAACTGCTGGTCTCCGACCGGCTTCTCGACATGCCGGAGCTTTACGACGTTCTGAACGATTGGAAGGCACGGCTGACGCCGCTGCCCCGCGCCCGGTTCGACAGCACCAACGGCGAAGGCCGCCTGAAGGACCTGTTCGCCGTCGGCACGCTGGACAGCTTCGGCGCCTTCGGCCGCGCCGAACTGGCCGCCGCCGGGGCCCTGGTCGATTACGTGGAGCTGACGCAGAAGGGCAAGTTGCCCCGCCTCGCCCCGCCCCGGGTCCTCAGCGCCTCCGCCGTCATGGAGATCGACGCGGCGACGCGGCGCAACCTGGAACTGACCCGGACGTTGACCGGCGAGCGCAAGGGCTCGTTGCTGGACGTCATCGACCGGACCCTGACCGGTGCCGGGGCGCGGCTGCTGGCCGCGCGGCTGTCGGCGCCGCTGACCGATCCCGCCGCCGTCGCCGAACGCCTGGACGCGGTCGAGTTCTTTTATGACGACGCGCGCCTGACCGACGACCTGCGGGCGGCGCTGGCCCAGGTGCCGGACGTCGCGCGGGCCTTGTCGCGCATCTCGCTCGGGCGCGGCGGGCCCCGCGATCTCGCCGCCGTGCGCGACGGCCTGGTTCAGGGGGCGGCGCTGCGTGGGCTGTTGACCGGGGCCAAGGGGCTGGTGCCGTCGGCGGTTAGCCAAGCGATGGCCGACCTCGGCGAACATTCGACCCTGACGGACCGGTTGGCCCGTGCCTTGGACGACGACCTGCCCTTGCTTGCCCGCGACGGCGGGTTCATCCGCGCGGGCTATGCCCCGGCGCTGGACGAACATCGCCAATTGCGCGACGACAGCCGCAAACTGATCGCCGGGTTGCAGGCCAAGTATGCGGACGAGACCGGCATTGCGGGCCTGAAGATCAAGCACAACAACGTCCTTGGATACTTCATCGAGGTCCAGGCCAAGCAGGCCGACCGCATCAAGACCGGCAAGACCGACGACGGCGAAGACAGCCCCTATATCCACCGTCAGACCATGGCCAACGCCATGCGGTTTTCCACGGTGGAACTGGCCGATCTGGAATCCCGCATCGCCAAGGCCGCCGACCGGGCGTTGGCATTGGAAACCGAACTGTTCGCCGATCTCTGCAATGAAGTCACGGGCCGGGCGCGGGAAATCGCGCTCGCCGCCGACGCGCTGGCGCGGCTCGACGTGGCCTCGGCGCTGGGGGCCTTGGCGTTGGAACGGCGCTACGTCCGCCCGACGGTCGATGCGTCCCGCGTCTTCCGCATCGAAG
>NZRL01000039.1 GCA_002696205.1 Rhodospirillaceae bacterium
CATATGGTCGCCCCCGCCGATACTTACCTTCGGCTTTTCGGCCCGGAAAAATCACCCGCCGGAAGGGACATCGTATTGGTCAACCCCGAATCCCGACCGGCCAATGAATGCATGTGGGAAATACTGAAAAGAAATTTACCCATCTTAGAAAGCGAAAGAGCAAATAATTTTTTGCATTTCTTTACCCCCGGAATGAAAAAACTTCCGAATTATATAGAACTGGATACACCGGAGATAAATTTCAAGGCGTACAGGAACAAGGCGTCGCTCACCCTCTCTGAAGAGGAAATGCAACATGGCCGGGAATGGCTGGCCTCCATGGGTATCGGGCCCGATGACTGGTACGTCTGCGTCGCCAATCGGGATCCGGCCTATCTTGAACGCACGGAAAGCGCCAGGGACTGGACCTATTCGAACTTCCGGAACTCCTCCGTCGACGGCCTGGTGGACGCTGCGACCGAAATCGTCCGTCGCGGCGGCTACGTATTTCGCATGGGCGCGGAAGTGGATCGGCCATGGCCCGGGCCCAAGAACGACAAGATCATCGATTATGCGGTTCATCACTATTCGCCGTTTCTCGACGTTTTCCTTTCCGCCACCTGCCGATTCTTCTTGGCCAACAACAATGGGCTCGGCGCATTACCGAATGCCTTCGGCACGCGCATGTGCTTCGCCAATATGGTCCCCTACATTTTCCAGGGCTTTCAGCCCGGTGGATTTTCGATCCCCAAGCTGGCCACCGACATAACCACCGGCGAAGTTCTGCATTTCCGGGAACTTAAGAAACGTGGTCTATTCGATTTGAATTCAGCCATCGAATTGCAATTCGCCGACGCCTATCCGCAACGGGGGATAAGCCTCATCGAGAACACAGCCGAAGACATTCTCGCCCTTTGCCTCGACATGTTCACTTACGGCAGTCTAGCGGACGTTCCTCCCGAAATCCGGGAATTCCAGGGGTTTTACGTACGCGAGTACATCGGAATCGATAGCCCCTTCGTCGGAGCGCCAATCGCACCGAGTTTCATCCGCAACTACAGAAGTCTCATGGAGTAGGTTTTCGGTGTCTCGGTCGCGATTTGTCTTGATCGGCGACGCCCGCCTTTCATAAAGACATCGGCTAAGAAACGCCCGACCCGATTTCATATGAAGATGCAATGCGGTTCCGCTCTCCTCGGATGGTGCCGCCCCGCAAGACACACGCCACAAACAACGACAGGAATTCTTTATGGAACACGTCCTCATCACCGGCGGCGCCGGTTACGTCGGCAGCCTCCTCTGCCCCCAACTGCTGCGCGCCGGTTACAAGGTCACGGCCCTCGACGCCTGCTATTTCGGCGATGACTTCCTTCCGAACGACGATCCGAACTTCACGTTGGTGAAAGGCGACATCCGCGACAGCGCCGCGTTCGAGGACGCGGTCAAGGGCGTGGACATGGTGATCCACCTTGCCTGTATTTCGAACGACGCCAGCTTCCAGCTGGACGAACGGCTCAGCACGACGATCAACCTCGATGCGTTCGAACCCTTGGTCGCGGCCTCCAAGGCCGCCGGGGTCCGCCGCTTCATCTATGCCTCGACCAGTTCGGTCTATGGCGTGTCCGACAAACCGAACGTGACCGAGGACCACCCTCTGGTGCCGTTGACGCTGTACAACGATTTCAAGGGCCGCTGCGAGCCGCAACTCTTCAAGTACCAGGACGACACCTTCACCTGCGTGACCATCCGCCCGGCGACCCTATGCGGTTACGCGCCGCGCCAGCGCCTGGACCTGACGGTCAATATTTTGACCAGCCATGCCGTGCGCAACGGCAAAATCACCGTGTTCGGCGGCACCCAATTGCGTCCCAACCTGCATGTCCGGGACATGTGCAACCTCTATGAAACCCTGCTGACCATCGATGACGGCAAGATCGCCGGCAAGACGTTCAATTGCGGGTTCCAAAACATGTCCGTGATGGAACTGGCCGAAATCGTCAAGGCGCAGGTCGAAAAGGAATTCCCCGACCGGCCGGCCATTGAAATCGTCACCACCCCGACGGACGACATCCGCTCCTACCACATTAACTCCGACAAGATTCGGCGCGAACTCGGCTTCGAACCGCAATTCACGATCGAAGATGCGGTTCACGACCTGTGCCAGGCCTACAAGGACGGTCTGTTGCCCTTGGGCGAGGACGAGATCCGCCACCACAACGTGAAGACGATGATGGCGCTGGGAGTGTCCTGAGCGTGTCGAAACCGATTGCCCTGGTGACCGGAGGCGCGGGTTTCATCGGAAGCCATATGGTCGACCGCCTTCTGGCCAAGGACTATCAGGTTCGTGTCGTCGATAATCTTTCCGGCGGCCACGAAAAGAACCTGGCGCATCACGCGGGCAACCCCGACCTGGATGTCGCGTGGCGGGATATCCGGGGTCTCGGCCCCGACGATGCCGTCTTCTCGGAGGTCGATCTCATCCTGCATTTTGCCGGTATCGGGGATATCGTGCCGTCCATCGACGCCCCGGCCGAATACATGGAAACCAACGTCCAGGGGACGGTGGCCATCCTGGAGGGCGCGCGGAACAACGGCGTCGGCAAATTCGTCTATGCCGCGTCTTCTTCATGTTACGGCGACAAGGTTGCCGTGCCGACCAGGGAAGATCACCCGAAAGATCCGCAATACCCCTATGCCCTATCCAAATTCATGGGCGAAATGGCGGTCATGCATTGGCATCGGCTTTATGGATTGCCCGCCAATTCAATCCGGATTTTCAACGCCTACGGTCCGCGCGTCCGGACGACGGGCGCCTACGGCGCCGTGTTCGGCGTGTTCCTGAAACAGAAACTGGAAAACAAGCCGCTTACGATCGTCGGCGATGGAACGCAGAGCCGGGATTTCATTTACGTCACCGACGTGGCCGCCGCCTTTTTCGCCGCCGCGACCACCTCTCTGTCCGGTGAAATCTGGAACGTCGGCGCCGGCAATCCCCAGACAATCAACCGTCTGGCGGAATTGATCGAAGGAGAGCGCCAGCATCTTCCCAGGCGTCCAGGCGAACCTGACTGCACTTGGGCCGACATTTCGAAGATCACGACGGAATTGAACTGGCGGCCGTCGGTCCCGTTCGAAAGCGGTGTGGCCAACATGCTTGACGACATCGAGGCCTGGAAAGACGCCCCGCTGTGGGATCCCGCGTCGATCGCCGAAGCGACCAAAACCTGGTTCCACCATCTTGGCTCGGAATAACGCCGCGGCGCCTCGGAATTGCCTTCGGAAGGCCATGGAACGATGATCCCCCTGTCGACGCCCAATCTTTCGGGACGCGAATCCGAATACCTTCAGGAATGCGTCACCAGCACCTTCGTGTCTTCGGTCGGCCCCTATGTAAACCAGTTCGAAGACGGCGTCAGCCGATTGGCCGGCGCAGATTTCGGCGTTGCCACGTCCAGCGGCACGACGGGCCTTCATGTCGCCCTGGTCGGTGTCGGCGTCCAATCCGGCGACCTCGTAATCAGCCCGTCGTTCACCTTTATCGCCACGGCAAACGCAATTTCCCACGCAGGCGCCGTTCCCTGGCTAATCGACATAGACGCCGCTTCCTGGACCATCGATCCCGCATTGGTCCGCCACGAACTGGAAACAAACTGCAAGGTCGTCCAGGGCCGGACGGTCCACATACCCAGCGGCCGGCGGGTCGCAGCAATGCTTCCGGTCCATGTCCTGGGCATTCCGGCGGATATCGGCACGCTTTGCGAGATCGCCCGAGAATGGAAGCTGCCGATTGTCGTTGACGCGGCCGCGGCGCTCGGCGCCACCTTCGCCGATCGGCCGATCGCCGACCAACCCGTCGCCTTGAGCGTGTTCTCCTTCAACGGGAACAAGACGATCACCTGCGGCGGTGGCGGATGCGTCGTCGGCAAGGACGACCGCCTGATGGCCCGCGTCCGCCATCTGACGACGACCGCCCGCAACGGCCCCGGTTACGACCATGACGAAATCGGCTTCAATTACCGGATGACCAATCTGCAGGCCGCCGTCGGCTGCGCACAGCTTGAAAACTTCACCGACTACTTAGCCGCGAAGATCAGGATAAAACACCGCTATGACGCGGCGTTCGCCGGCTCGGTATATCTGCCTTTTCCCGAACCCGAGGGGCGGACTAGCGCCTGCTGGCTTTCCGGGATCGTGCTGCCTGACCCTGCCGACGCCGACGCCCTGCGAGAGCGGATGCGCCATTCCGGGATCGAGGCCTCGAGCTTTTGGAAGCCGGTCCACCTGCAAGCGCCCTACGCGGCGGCGCCACGCTCCGGGATGACGGTATGCGAATCCTTGTGGCGGCGGATTCAAACCCTGCCCTGCTCGACCCATCTGAGCGAAGCCGACCAGTCGAAAGTCATTTCCTGCATTGTCGACTATTTCGCGCTCGGTAAAAAAACGGGATGAGAAAAATCGCCGTCTTTACGGGATCCCGGGCGGACTACGGCATCATGCGCTGGGTGATCCAGAGAATCCAAGAGTCCGACGGCCTGACCCTGTCGTTGATCGTCTCCGGCTCTCACCTGTCGGCGGCGCATGGATCGACATGGCGCGCGATCGCCGAAGACGGCCTGGTCATCGATCACAAGATCCACATCGATCTAGACGACGATTCCCGGCTTGGGATCGCATGCACGCTGGCCGCCGCCATCAAAGGAATCTCGGAAGTGTTGGAACGCGACCAGCCGGATATTCTGGTCGTCCTGGGCGACCGATATGAAATGTTCGCGGCGGCGCAAAGCGCTATGATACTGGGTATTCCGATCGCCCATATTCACGGCGGAGAATCGACCGAGGGCGCCATCGACGAAGCCATTCGCCACGCCGTGACCAAGATGGCCCATCTTCATTTCACGGCGGCCGAGCCCTATCGGCAGCGGGGAATTCAATTGGGCGAAGCCCCGGCCCGCGTGTTCAACGTCGGCGCCCCCGGGTTGGACAATCTCCGCCGCCTTTCCCTGATGGCGCGCAAGGATCTGGAAGACTTGATCGGGATCGATCTCGGCCCGCCCCTGTTTCTGATCACCTACCATCCGGAAACCGTCTCGGACGACGATCCGGCGAAGGGCATCGCCGAACTTCTCTGCGCGCTCGACGCGTTTCCCGAAGCAACGATGCTATTCACCAAGGCCAATGCCGACATGCACGGCGCCGCCGTCAACGAACGGATCGAAGGCTACGTCGCCGAACGAGGTGACAGAACCGCTCTGTTCCCGTCCCTCGGCCAACGGCCATACCTGTCCGCGCTGGCCATGGCCGACGCGGTAATCGGGAATTCATCCAGCGGTATTATCGAAGCGCCTTCCCTGGGCACGCCGACCGTCAACATCGGAACCCGTCAGGACGGGCGCCTGCGCGCCGCATCAGTCATCGATTGCGATACGAATGAGGCTGCCATCGCGCGGGCTATTCGCGACGCGCTCGACAACCGCGCCGGACGAACGGTCGTCTCAGGGACCAATCCCTACGATCAGGGCGAAGCCAGCGGCCGGATCGTCGAGATACTCCGATCCGTCGATCTGAACGGTCTGATGAACAAGCGATTTCACGACATCCCGGTCGGAGCGACGCAGCCGTGACGGCTCCGCTCATCATCGCCGAAGCCGGCGTCAACCATAACGGCGACCTCGGCATGGCCAAGGAGATGGTTCGGTCCGCCGCGAATGCCGGCGCAGACGCCGTCAAGTTTCAATCATTCCGCGCCGACAAACTGGCGACGAAGGATGCCCGCAAGGCGGCGTACCAGAACCGCGCCGACACGGCGGGGGAATCGCAGCACGCCATGCTGTGCGAACTGGAACTGTCGGAAGACGCGCATCTGGAATTGCGGGATTTGTGCAAAGACCTCGGCATAGAATTCATGTCGACGGCATTCGACGACGACCTGCTGTGGTTTCTCGTGAACTCCTGTCGGATCCGACGGGTCAAGATCCCGTCGGGGGAAGCCGCCAACCCCTTGTTCCTTTTGTCCGCCGCCGCGACCGAACTGCCGATCATCATGTCGACCGGGATGTGCACGCTGGACGATGTCGAACGCGCTCTTGGCGTTCTCGCCTTCGCCATGACCCGGTCGAGTGGCGCCGAACCGGGAGAAACGGCTTTTGCCGCCGCCGCGGCCTCTCCCGAAGGCAAGATGCGGCTGGCGGAACGGGTAACGCTCCTTCATTGCACGTCAAGCTATCCGGCCGACGTTTCGGATGCGAACCTGGCGGCGATGAAAACCCTCGCCGATGCCTTCGGCCTGCCGGTCGGGTACTCTGACCATACGCAGGGAGTCGCCGTCTCGATTGCCGCCGCCGCCCTTGGCGCGACGGTCATTGAAAAGCATTTCACAATGGACCGCAGCCTGCCGGGCCCCGACCACGCAGCTTCGATCGAACCTGCCGACCTGGCCGATCTGGTGATAGGCGTCCGGGCGGCGGTAGCCGCAATCGGCAGTCCCGGCAAACGACCGACCGCCGACGAACAAGACACCATGGCCGTAGCGCGGCGCAGCCTTGTCGCCGCCCGCCCGATCGCGAAGGGCGAGGCCTTCAGCACCGAGAACCTGACGGCGAAGCGGCCGGGCGGCGGCGTCGATCCTTATTCCTATTGGGCGATGCTCGGCCAACCGGCCAACCGATCGTATGACGCGGACGAGGTCATCGACCCATGAACCGCGACATCGTCATGGTCGGCGCCAGCGGACACGCCCGCGTGCTTGCGCAATCTCTGAAACGGCTTGGGCAGGTTCTGGTCGGCATCGTCAGTTCCGACGCGGCGGCGCCCTTCGACAGCTCGGTCCGGGTCTTCGCCGACGATGCGGCGCTTATGGCGGCACCCGCCGAACCCTACCTGCTGGTCAACGGGATCGGATCCTTGCCGGGTCGAACCGCGCGATGGGAAGCCGCAGCCCGTTATCGCAAGGCCGGGTTCACGTTCATGACGGTCATCGACCCGACCGCCATTGTCGCCGACGACTTGGCCGCCGAGGCGGGGTGCCAAGTCATGGCCGGCGCAATTGTGCAACCCGCAGTGAGCCTCGGGCAGGACGTCATCGTCAATACAGGCGCCCAGATCGATCATGATTGCCGGATCGGCAACGAAAATCATATCGCCCCCGGCGCCGTGCTGTCGGGCGGGGTTGTCACCGGGCACCGAGTGCATATAGGAACCGGTGCAAGAATCATTCAGGGAATCGAGATCGGCGACGGCGCCGTCGTCGGCGCGGGGGTGACGGTCACCGCCAACATCCCCGCCAATGCAACGTTGAAAGTTTGAATAGGTCGGAATTCGCCGGTGAAAGAAGCTCGCATGTTGACCCGCCTCCCGCTCGGCACCGTTATCGGCGATGCGGTTCGCGAATTAGAAACCAGTGAGGCCAAGATCCTGTTGATCGTCGACGAGGCGGGCCGGTTGCAGGGGACCATCACCGACGGCGATGTCCGTCGCGGCCTGTTGCGCGGCCACGGGCTCGACCATCGCGTCGAAGACATCATGAATGCACAGCCGCTTGTCGCACAGGACGGGCAAAGCCTGGACGCCGTCTTCGAACAGGCAAACGAGTTGGAAGTACGCCAAATTCCCATCGTCGATGCCGACGGCAAAGTCCTGCGGCTGCTCCGCAAGTCGGACGGGCAGGGCTGGGGAGGTTCCCGCAAACTGGAGAACGCCGTCCTTCTGATGGCGGGCGGCCGCGGAACACGGCTGCATCCTCTGACGGCTGAACGACCGAAACCGATGTTGTCGGTCGGCCAGAAACCGATCCTGGAAAACATCCTTGAAGGGTTCATCGAAAGCGGACTGCAGACGTTCTACATTTCGATCAACTACAAAGGTGACATGATCAAGGAACACTTCGGCGACGGCCAGCGTTGGGGCGTGGATATTTCCTACGTCGAGGAGAGCGAGCCACTCGGCACGGCTGGCCCCCTCGGCGCCCTGACCGCCCAGGATAAACCGCTGATCGTCATGAATGGCGACATCCTGACCAAGGTCGATTATCGCCATCTGCTTGATTTCCACTGCGCACACAACGCCGACGCGACGATGTGCGTTCGCGAATACGACTTCCGCGTACCTTTCGGCACCGTCGAGCTGGACGGCGATTCGGTAATCCGGATTGAGGAAAAGCCGGTCTCCCGATTCTTCGTCAATGCCGGGATATATGTCGTCGAACCGGGCGTTGTCAGCCGCGTGCCGAAACAGACCCGCGTCGATATGCCGGACCTGTTTCAAGACGTGTTGTCCGACGGCGGCAAGGTATCGGCCTTTCCGATCCATGAATATTGGACCGATATCGGACGCCTTGACGATTTCGACCGAGCCAACGCCGACTATGCCACCTTGTTCAAATAAGCACCGCCGCAACCGAACAAAAAAGATCGCTTGGACCAATAATGGCTGAAGTAAGAGTAACCGCCCGCCTGGACATCAAGGGCGAAAACGTCATCAAGGGCATCCACCTGGAAGGCCTTCGGATCGTTGGGAAGCCCGGCGACCTGGCGCAAAAATATTACGAAGACGGCGTCGACGAACTGCTCTACATGGATGTCGTCGCATCCTTGTACGAACGCAACAGCATCCTGCCGATCGTCAATCAGGCCGCGCATAAGATCTTCGTACCGATGACGGTCGGCGGCGGCATCCGGACGCTCGACGACGTCAAGGCCGTCCTGCGCAGCGGCGCCGACAAGGTCGCGATCAACACCGCCGCCGTGAACCGCCCGGAATTCTTAAGCGAGGTCGCACGGATTTTCGGCAATCAATGCGTCGTTCTTTCCGTCGAGGCGATCAACCGGGGTCCCGGGGAGTGGGAAGTCATGGTCGACAACGGCCGCGAAAAAACCGGGCGCAATGTCCTCGATTGGATAACGGAAGCCGAGGAACGGGGTATCGGCGAAATTCTCATCACATCCGTCGACAACGAAGGTACGCAAAAGGGGTTTGATCTCGAGCTCGTCAGCGCCGTCGCCGCCCGGGCGACGGTTCCGCTGATCGCTTGCGGTGGCGCGGGCGACCCCGAGCACGTCGTCCAGCTTTTGCGCTCCACCCGGGTCGGCGCCGTCGCTTGCGCCTCGATCTTCCACTACGGTAAATGCGGCGTGCCGGACCTCAAGCACCGGCTGCTCGACGATGGTATCGAGGTGCGGCCATGATTTGCGTCGTCGATTACGGATGCGGCAATCTGTTCAGCATCAATCGGGCGCTCGACGTCCTGAACATCGACCATATCGTCAGCGACGATCCAGAAACGGTCGCCAAATCGGGCCGCATTCTGTTTCCCGGCGTCGGCACCTTCGGCGAGGCGATGGCGCTGATTCGTGGAAGAGGGCTGCTCGATGCGCTGCAAGAGGTCGCCGACAAGGGCGGTCAGATCGTCGGCATCTGCCTTGGCGCTCAGCTCCTCATGAGCAGAGGGTTCGAATACGGCGAACATGACGGACTGGACCTGATCCCCGGAGAAGTTCATAGGTTGCCCGAGCCGGCGGGCCCGACGGGAACGCGGATTCCGAATATCGGTTGGCGCAAGGTCGACGCGAAGCCCGGGTACGGCGACCTGAATGTTCTGAGAGCGGCGCCTTATTTCTACTTCGTCCATTCCTACGGCGTCCGATGCACGGATCCCGCCGACGTCAAAGGGACAATCAATGTCAACGGCGCCGAAGTACCCGCGATCATCGGAAAAGGAAATTTGTGGGGTTTCCAGTTCCATCCGGAAAAAAGCGGCCGGGTCGGACTGCAGTTGCTCGACCAGACGCTGAACCGCAGGCACAAAACGTAACACCGAGAAAGACGCAGACGTCCCATGGAAAAACAAAACCTCATCGAAAAGTACAACCTGCCCGAGGAAATCAAATTCTGCAAAAAATGCACGGTCTCGAACCAACGCCCGCGGATCACGTTCAACGAAGACGGCGTGTGCAGTGCTTGCACCTATGCGGAAATAAAACGGACGATTGATTGGAACGAACGCGAACGCGAACTGAAAGACCTTCTCGACCGGCACCGCCGTTCGGATGGCCGCTATGACGTGGTCGTTCCGTGCAGCGGCGGCAAGGACGGCAGCTTCGTCGCCCATCAGTTGAAGCACGTCTACGGCATGAATCCGATCTGCGCCACCTGGGCGCCGAACATCCATACCGATGTCGGTTGGCGGAACCTGCAGAACTTCATCAAATCCGGGTTCGACCACGTCATGGCCTCACCCAGCGGCGAGGTCAACCAGCGGCTCATGAATCTCGCCTTCAAGCACTTGGGCGACCCGTTCCAGCCGTTCATCTACGGCCAGGTGAATTATCCCCTGAACGTCGCAATCCAGCACCAGGTTCCGCTGGTGTTTTACGGCGAGAACGGAGAGCTGGAGTACGGCGGGGATTTGAAGGAATTGCATACCTCCCGCCGGGATATCGTCGATGACAGCCAATTCAGCTTTTCAGGCCTGCCTGTCGAGTTCTGGCAGGAACACGGGTTGACCGCGAAAGACCTAAACCCCTACCGCGGCCCGGACCACGAACAGATCCTCGATCTCGATATCGAAAAGCGGTTCTTCGGGTACTATAAGTTCTGGGATCCGCAAGAGGCCTATTACCATGCGAAGGAATACACGGGGTTTTCCGCAAACTCCGAACGGAGTGAAGGCACCTATTCGAAATACGCCAGCCTTGACGATCAAATCGACGGCTTCCATTACTACCTCGGCTACGTGAAATTCGGGATCGGTCGCTGCACCTCCGACACGGCCCATGAAATTCGTGATGGAAAGATCAGCCGGGAAGAGGGCGTCGCACTCGTCAAGAAATTCGACGGCGAATTCCCCACCAAATATTTCGATGTGTTCCTGGAATACGCCGGATTGACCGAAGATGAGTTCTGGGAAGTCGTGGATTGCTGGCGATCCGACCATATTTGGACCCAAAGCGGCAATGAATGGGTTTTGCGCAAGCCGATCTGGGAAGAACACTGAGTCCCTGCCGCCTCGGCGAGGTTACGCGAACCCGCGGGACGGACACCACACGGAACGGATCAAGGAGACTGACCATGGATATCCTCAAGGGAAATTTCAAAACCAAAAAGACGGTCGAAGCGCCCAATGACGAAGATGCCGACGACCTGGAAACCCGGTTCGAACGGGATGCGCTGAAACGATTGGGCGGCAGCATCGCCTTCGTTTCCAAAAAGCGGGTCGAATGGGATCTCGATGAGAAATAATCGTCGGGATTGAGCCGGTCACATGACCGAAAAAGCACCCCCCTCAACCGACCGGCGCGCCGAACACGGCAGCCTGGCGCGGGAACTGGTCGCGCAGATGGGCGATTTCACCTGGCACCGCGTCGGTGAAATGGTGATCGACAATTTCGAACGCAACCTGCCCAAACTTACCAGCGGGCAAAGCCTTGCGAAATTGCGGGACGTCTCCGTCGGACAAGGCGATGGCGCGATCATTCTCGCTGCAGGACCGAGCATTCACCGGCAAAAGCCTCTGGAAAAAATTCTCGCAGCCGGCTTCAAGGGCGCCTTGATCGCAACGGAAAGTTCGATGGCCTATTGTCTGCGGAATGATGTCGTGCCGGACCTCGTCGTAACGACGGATCCGCATTCGGACCGGATTGTCCGCTGGTTCGGCGATCCGGATTTGACGAGCGAAAAACTCGCCCAGGACGACTATTTCCGGCGCCAGGACATGGACGAGAAATTCGCCGACGAGATCAAGACCAATGAGCTGTTGCTCGACAAGGTGAATACCCACGGCAAGGATATCAAAATCGCCTTGGCCACGACCTCGTCGCAAGCGGTCGTCGATCGGGTCCTTGACTCCGGCATGCAGATTTTCTGGTGGTCGCCTTTGGTCGACGATCCCGACCTGCCGAACAGCCGATCCCGCGACATGTTCAAGCGCTGCCGCATGCCCGCGATGAACGCAGGGGGGAACGTCGGCGCGGCGGCATGGATGATGGCGGACGCCGTTCTGGGCAAGAAGCATGTCGCCCTGACAGGCATCGATTTCGGATATTACGGCGACACGCCGTACCGGAATACGCAGTACTATCACGAAGCGCTCGACCTGGTCGGGGAAGACCGGCTAGACGAAGTCTACATCCACATTTACAATCCCTACCTGGAAACTTGGTTTTATACGGACCCGGCCTACGCATGGTATCGGGAGATTTTCCTGGAGATGGTTCAAGATGCGGATTGTGAAACCTACAACTGCACGGAAGGCGGCATCTTATTTGGTGACGGGATTCATTTCGTTTCGTTAGACTCCTTCCTGACAGACCATGCTTGACGGCCGCCCTCAGAACCAACACCGACCGGATAGGACATATGGCCAAAATCCTTTTTATTAATCCCGTTGTCCGCGAAGAAGACGTTCCGCGGCACGTCCCCTACGGCATCGCCCTGTTGGCGGCGATCTGCATGGAACGTGGCCATTTGGTTCAGGTCTTCGACCAGAATGCCTGGCGGCCCAGCGAACAGACCGTGGTCGACGTTCTGCTGGCGGACGATTGGGATGTCGTCGCCCTGGGTGGGATCACGACCGCCTATGGGTCGATCAAGAAGGTCGTCCGCACGGCGCGCGAACAATTGCCCGAGGTGAAGATCATCCTTGGCGGCGGTGTCCTGACCTCCCTGCCATGGGAGATGATGGATTGGCTGCCCCAGGTCGATGTCGGGGTCATCGGCGAAGCCTTCGAGACGCTTCCGGAACTATTGGACGCCTTCGACGCGAAAGAGACGGATTTCACCAAGATCCGGGGAACGATCAGCCGCAACGACACCGGCGACGCGGTCATCGCCGGGCAACGCGATCTGATTCCCGATTTGGACGTGCTGCCTTATCCGGCTTGGGATCTCTTCCCCCTTGAAGAAGTGTATTTCCCGAACAGCCAGGTTCTTTTCTCCGAAGAGGGCATGATGGTCCAGCGCCGTCTGGACATTAACGCAAGTTACGGATGTTCGCTGATTTGCCGGTATTGCTACCATCTGGGCATCGCCGGCGACATGCGATACGAAGAAGACGAGGACGGCAAGACCCGCATCGCCTTTGACGAACCCGGCACCTACACCCGCAACATTCGCTATCACAGCCCCGAATATGTCGTCGGCCTGGTGAAACATGCCTACGAAAAATACAACATCGACTTCATCGGATTCCTGGATGAAAACCTGATGACCATGGACCGCTATTCCGGGCGGACCTGGATGGGTGAAATTTGCAGGCTCTGGCACGAGGCGGGGTTGACCCCGAGCCCGCGGGCCGACGGCACCTGGAGCGGCGTGCGCTGGTCAGGGACCAGCCACGCGACCTTGTGCAACAAGGAAATTCTGCAAAAGATGCGCGCCGCCGGTTGCTCTCATCTGGTGTACGGATATGAATCCTTTTCCCCCCATGTGATGAAAACGATCGGCAAGGGCGCCAGCCCGGAAACCAACATCCGCAGCTTCTTCTGGACGCTTGAGGCCGGGATCCGCCCGATTCCGAACCAGATCATCGGTTTTCCCGTCGAAGATTTTCAGTCAATTCGCGAAAACATGGCGGCGTGGAAACGTCTAGGTATTATCGTTAAACCGTTCTACGCGACCCCTTATCCCGGATCGGAATGGTTTTCCACCTACCGCCGCTCCATCGAAGCGCAATACGACGGTGACCTGGAGCGTTATATCCTGGACCTCGGGGACGCAACCCGGATTACCGCGGTTATTTCGCATAACTTCAATGCGGTCGAGCTTCTCGGCCTACGTGAACTGATGGTAACCGGCAATACCCAGCGGATCGACGAATACGAACAAATCTGGCGCCGCAATCACGGCATCCCCGAAGGCCAGCCGTCGACCATGATCGGCCGGCCGGAAGACACGGTCGCCGCGGAATAGATTTTCCCAAGCCTTCAGGCAACCGACGGGCAGCAACCGGCCGCCCGTACAACCATCCAAACACCGCAAATGACCGCCTATATCGACGTCCTTGACCTTTGGGCCGTACCGGCCGTTCTACGCACGGTGCCGCGCGGCGACAGCATCGTCTATTTGATGCCGGGGCGGCCTTGGATGTTTTCCTTAGGCGTGCGGCTGCTCGCCTTGTCCGGGCGCAAGACCAGAGCCGTAACTTCGGCCTTCCTTGCCGACGACTCCCGAGCGGCTTATCGCGCACATGTCGAAGCGACGCGGCGCCTTGCGCTCGACATGATGGAGCCGGATCGGCGCCGGCGGTATTCGAAACTTGGGTTTACAAATGACGACGAATGCCGCCGGACGAGTCTGTTCGTCACCGTCCGGGAACCCCGTGCGACCGCTTTGGCCGCCGAGTTACTGCTGTCGATATTGGCCGACTCGCCGAACGACGGGGCCGTGGCCCTGCTTCGGAACGGCGAATACGTCCGGTTCGCCGACGCCCTTTATCGCGAACACGGCTTTGCCGCGAAGGCCTATAAAACGAACTTCCGGCTCCCCCGCCGGCCGCGGGACGGATTCGTAAACCATCCCCGTCCCGAAGGGCCCAATTTGATGCAACGGTTGTTCGGATTGGCCCGCGCGTTCATCGGCGAGACTCGGCATCTTCTGTCCGCCGTGGCGCCGTTGCTGCGGAAACGGACGGTAAGCTCGGCCGACGCCTTACTTCTGGTCTGCCGGCCCAACCCGATTCCCGGGTTCAACGACAACTATTGGGCCGAATCGCTGCGCAAGGATCACGGACTGAAGGTCGCTGCCTTGATCACCGTTCCATTGAATGAACAGGCGACGCGCTATTACCGAGAAAAATCGGACTCCCTGCTGGCGATGGAAGACATGAACCGAAGGTTCGGAGCCGCCGAAGGGCGCCTGTTGATCAAACGTTCGTTGACCTTGCTGGGGTTGACCATGCGCGGCCTATTCAGAGGCGCCATCAAGATCGCGGAAGTTCCGACGATATTGGCCCTGCACCGAAACGCCGCCATATTCGAAGCCATGATGCGGGCGACGGGCGCACGCATCAGTTTTGCCGCCCTTGCCGGGCATTCGCTCGAAGCCGCCGCCTTAACCCTTGCCTCGGGGCGCGTCGGCGGCGTCAATTTTGGATGTCACTGGTCAATGGGCGAGCTTCCCGATTTGGGCTGCGCGTTCGCCGACAACCACGTTCAATTCGTTTGGGGCCGCCGGCAAAAACGCATCTACGATGCTTCGAAAGCGCTTTACTGGTATTGCGTCGCCACCGGGTACCAGACCGCCGGCAGATACCTTTGGGATGGCTGGGACGAAGGCCGGAAGCCGGATTGGCTCGTTGAGTTGTTGGAGAAAAAGGGGCAGACGCGCGCGATCACGCTTTACGACAATAAAGGCGCCCATGACCTTTACATCACGCAGAACGAAATGAGCGCGATGCTCGAGGCTCTTCTCGATTTTGTCGATGCGGCTCAGGACGTCCTGCTGATCGTAAAAGCAAAGGGGCAGACCCTGGAATCGGTGGGCAGCGATCTGGCGGCGCGAATCACGAAGGCGCAGCATGCCGGATCGGTTCACGTGATTGACGAGTTCGGCGCCCTGATGCCGGGGTTGGCCGCCGATCTGACAATCGGCATTTCTCCTTCATCGCTCGCTTTCGTATCCGCCGGCCTTGGTGCCCCAACCATCATCTACGACCGTTGCGGGATGTTCGAGGGCCCGAACTCCTATCCGCCGGGACTCGACAACCTGACGGTCATCGACGAGCTTGCGAAACTCGCCCCCGGAATAGCGCGTGCACTCGGCGAAACGTATCGACGTCGTCCGGCGCGATCGGATCTAATGGCGTTTCCGGACGGTCTTGGCGAATACCGCATGGCGGATTTCATGGCGAAGGTCTCCGCATCTCTACACGCGGGGCAATCCCCCCGCGAAGCGCTGGCGACCGCCGCCGACGCCTATGAACAGGAATGGGGGGCGGATTCCTGCTGGGCGTGCCCGGCGCTTGCCAGTCAGGATCAAATCGATCCGAACAACCGGGATTCCATCGAACAGGCCTCGACATGCGCAGCTCAATAACCGACTCGGTCATCGTCACGACCGTCCCGTTCAGCGAACCGGACGCGACACCGCGGGAATTGCTCGCCGACGCCGGGATTGCACTTTCCGTTAATCCGCTAGGTCGGCGCCTTCAAGCCGACGAAGTCGCCGGCGCCATCGGTGACCATGCCGTCGTTATCGCCGGCACGGAACCGATCACCGCAGCCGTCATGGCCGCTTGTCCCAATTTGCGGGCGATTTGCCGCGTTGGCATCGGCCTGGACAGCGTCGACCTTACCGAAGCCCGGAATAGGGGGATCGAAGTATCCTACACCCCCGACGCGCCGTCGGGCGCGGTCGCGGAATTGACTATCGGATTGATGATCGATGTCGCGCGGGGCGCCAGCGAAGCGGACCGCGCGATCCGCGGCGGTACGTGGCAACGCACCCTGGGCCGGCGGCTGGGGGCGTCGATAATCGGGGTCGTTGGCGTCGGGCGTATCGGATCGCGGGTAATCCGCCATCTTCTCGGCGGCTTTCCAGGCGTGATGATCTTGGCCCACGACTTGGTGCGGACCGAAGAATTCGGCGATCGGGTGCGGTGGACGGATCTCACGACCATTTTGCAGGAATGCGACATCGTCAGCCTTCACCTTCCCTTGACCCCGCTGACAATCGATCTGATCGGCGCCCGGGAGCTGGCAACCATGAAACCGGATTCCGCTTTGATAAACACCGCCCGGGGCGGAATCGTCAACGAGGCCGCGCTCGCCGACGCCTTGCCCCGCAAGACCCCGGCGCGGGCCGCCATCGATGTGTTCGACGTCGAACCGTATAGCGGCCCTTTGACTGCTCTGCCGAACATCGTTCTGACCTGCCATATGGGCTCGATGACACGGGATTGCCGGGCGCAGATGGAAATTGAGGCGACGAAGGAGGCGATCCGTTTCCTCAATGGCGAGCCTTTCGCGTCACCGGCGCCTGAAGAAGAATTCGCGATGGCAAAAAGCAGGAAAAGAACACAATGAAGATTTTAGTAACCGGAGGCGCCGGATTCCTGGGCAGCCACGTATGCGATGCGCTTTCCAGGATCGGGCACCAAGTGCTGATCTTCGACCGCTGCGCCTCGCCCTTCTTGAACGGCGACCAGCAAATGGTTATCGGCGACATTCGCGATCTGGATTCGGTCGCCGCGGCGGCACAGGGTTGCGGCGCGATATTCCATCTGGCCGCCCTGGCCGACATCGACGAAGCCATAAACAAGCCGGTGGACACCATCCAGATCAACGTCGGGGGAACGGTGAACGCGCTGGAAGCCGCGCGTCAAGCCGGGGTTTCCCGTTTCGTGCTCGCCAGTTCGATCTATGTCTACAGCTCGAAAGGGTCTTTCTACCGAACCTCGAAACAGGCCAGCGAATTGCTGGCGCAGGACTATTTCGAACGCTTCGGCATCCCTTACACCATCTTGCGCTATGGCTCGCTCTATGGGCCGCGCGCCGGGTCCGACAATGCCGTCTATCGATTGATCAGGCAGGCCTTGACGGAAGAATGCCTGCGCTACAGCGGCACCGGCGACGAGGTCCGCGAATACATCCATGTCGTCGACGCGGCCGAAGCTTCGGCCGAGATACTGGACAAGAATTTCGAAAACGAAATCATCCACCTGATGGGCCGGGAAAGGATCAAGACCCGGGAAATGCTGGATATGATCAACGAAATGGCCGGCGGGCACCTGAGTATAGAAACGGGCAAGGGGTCGATGCAGGGGCATTACGTTCAAACCCCATACAACTATACGCCGAAGCTGGGCAAAAAATTGGCCCGGACCACATACATCGATCTTGGTCTCGGCCTTCTCGAATGTATGAACGAGATCGGCCAGGAGATCGCCGATAACCACGACTGACGCCGATCCCGGCGCCGCAGTCCACCCGCAAGCCCACGAACGACGACAGGGTATCAATTGAAAAACATCATTCGAACCATGCTGATTTTTCTGATCAAGGCACCCCTCCGGGTCCTTGGTCTGAATTTCACACGCCGCTTCATCAACCTGTTGCGCCATGCGCTTAAGGAACTGCCGTTCAACGCCGGCGTCCTGCGCGAAGAACTGGTCACCGCGCCGGGCACGAACCCTGCACTGAAGTTCTACTGCATCGGCGATATCTGCGTATGGCGGGCGGAAACTCTATTCACCAAGGAACCGGAAACGATCGACTGGCTGAATACGATGAGCCCCGGAGAAACCTTGTGGGACATCGGCGCGAACGTCGGGTTGTATTCCGTTTATGCGTCCCGCATGCGCGGCGTGCGGACGATTGCTTTCGAACCCGCGGCCCAGAACTTCTATCTTCTGACGCAGAATATCGCGGTCAACGATGCCAATGACCTAGTCACCGCCTATTGCCTGGCGCTCAGCGACCGCCGGGAGGCCGGCGTATTGAACATGCAAAGCATGGCGTTCGGCGACGCCCATTCGAGCTTCGAAGATACGGTCGGCTTCGACGGCCTGCATTTCGAACCAAAATACCGCCAAGGCATGATCGGCCATTCGATCGACTCCTTCATCGAAGAATACGATCCGCCGTTTCCCAACCACATAAAAATCGACGTCGACGGCATCGAAAACAAGATCATCGCCGGCGCGCGTGAAACCCTGCGCGACAGCCGCCTGAAAAGCCTATCGGTCGAATTGGATGCCGGCCGGCAGGAATACACCGATGCCGTCGTTGCGATGATCGAAAACAGCGGCCTGCGCTTCGTCGACAAGCGCCATGCCGAAATGTTCAAGGACGGTCAGTTCGCGAATATCTTCAATTATAGGTTCCAGCGTTAACACCGCGCCCGAAGGCTCCGTTTGACGATGCGCGCTTGGTACAAATATTTCATCGAAACCAACAACGCCGGCCAGAACGCCTGCGCGCAGGATGTTTTCGCCTATCAATCCGCGCAAATGGACGGCTATGCGATTGATCCCGCCTATTCTTCGGCGGAGGCGTTCTTCGATCGCTATTTCCTTGGCCCGGACAATTTTCGCTACCAAGTGTACGAACAAGCGGCGAAACGGTATTGCAATCCAAACGACCGCATACTGTCGGTCGGCAGCGGCCGCTGCGCCACCGAGTTGAAGCTCCAGGCATCCGGTTATCGGATCGATTGTTCCGATCTCAAGAAGCCCGCCTGCATCGCGGCGACGAAGAAGCTGTTCCCCGAACTGTCGTTCCGCGAGCTCGATTCCCTATCCGAGTACGGCCGGCAGAATTATGACGCGATATTGAGCTTCGGGGTGTTTTTCACTTTCGACGACCAGAGAGGCCGAGCTTTCTTTGACCACATGGCGTCGTTTCTGAAGCCCGGCGGCCGGATCGTCATGGACCCCGGCGGGGCCGCTGAAAATTTCCTGACCCGGTTCCTGGACGATATTCTTTTACCGACCGAAGCAAAGATCATCGCCGCTCGAAAAGCCCGGCGCGAAGCGCGGCCCCAGAAAGTCGTGCGGCGGCATCACGGATTTCGCCAGAAGGACGACGACATCATCCAACTCGCCGGCGCCGCCGGGTTCGATCTGCTTGCCCGCGAAACGAGCTATTCCGAGCCGGAATTCCGACGCAGCCGTTTGTTCGAACTCCTGGCCGACGCCGCTCCCGCCGCGGAATCGATGGCGCACGGCCTGTTCGGATCGTTAGCGCACAATATTCGTTTGATGGTTTTCAAAAAAACTGACTGTCCAGGGAGACATCCAGAATGATCGTTGCAATTCTTATCGGGCGCGAAGGATCCACCGGATTTCCAGGCAAGAACGTCTACGAGATGCTCGGCCTGCCGTTGGTCGCCTATCCGCTACTGGCCGCACGGAATGCACCCAGCGTGGAACGCACCTACGTATCGACGGATTCCCAGAAGATTCGGGACATCAGCCTGGAATACGGGGCCCGAATCATCGACCGCCCGCCTCACCTCTGCACCAAGGAAGCATTGGGTGAACACGCCTATCAGCACGCCCACGAAATCATCACGAAGGAATTGGCCGCGGAAGGAAAGTCGCCCAGCATCTACGTCTTGCTGATGGCCAATGCGCCGACCATTTCGGAAGAGCTGATCGAGGAAGGCGTCAAGGCGCTGCAAGACAATCCGGACTACGACTCCGCAGTTTCCGTGTCCTGCTACAACATGTGGAGCCCGCTGCGCGCCCGGCGTGAGGACAAAAACGGCTTGCTCAAGCCCTTCGTCCCGTTCGAAACCTTCGGCGATCCGAAAACCTTGAACTGCGACCGGGATTCCCAAGGCGATGTCTGGTTCGCCGACATGGGCGTGTCGATCATCCGGCCCGCCAATCTGGACGACCTGGAGAACGGCCTGAAGCCACAGCAATGGATGGGACAGAACATCTATCCGCTGAAACAGGAAGGCGGTCTGGACGTCGACTTCGCCTATCAGATGCCGCAAGCGGAATACTGGCTGCGCCGTCACGGCAAGGGGGAAGGATAACCGGCCCCGCCCGACGATCCGTCACCATACCGTTTCGATCAGGACACCCGGCCCGCTCATGAGCTTCAAGGCGCAACAGCACCTATTATCGATTGTCCGCGACAGCGATATCCTCGGCGACCGCGCCGGGGTTTTGCGCCTGGACCTGAATGAACGGCCAAGCGCCTTTCCCGCCGAGGTGATGGACGACATCCTATCCGGCGTCACTTCGGAAGACCTCACCGCCTATCCCGATTATACGCCGATCTACACCATGCTCGGGCGGCACTTGAACCTGCCGCAAAGCCATATGGCGATCGGCGCCGGGTCCGACGGCATCATCCGCCGGGCGTTTCAGGTCGCCGTCGAGCCCAAATCCCGCGTCGTGCGCACCGAGCCGACCTACCGCATGTACGACATCTGGGCCCGAGCCTTCGGTGCGGAACAATCCTGCGTGCCCTACGATTCCGCCCTCAGGCTCGATCTGGACCGTCTGTTGGGCGCGATCGGCGACGGCACCCGCCTGGTCGCTATCGCCAATCCCGACCAGCCAACCGGCGCCGTCAAAGACATTCACGCACTGAGAGCCGTCGCCGAAGCGGCCCAAAAGGCCGGCGCGCTCTTTCTCATCGATGAAGCGTATTACCCGTTCTGTGAGGTTTCCGGTCTGTCGCTCATTGCCGAGTTCGACAATGTCCTAGTCACGCGAACATTTTCCAAGGTCTACGGCCTTGCCGGTTTACGGGTCGGCTATGCCTGCGCCCAACCGCATATCATTCAAGCCCTGCAGACCGTTCGAGGCCCGGGGGAAATCTCGGCAATCAGCGCCCGGATCGCATGCTACATGCTGGCCCATCCGGAGATCGCCGAAGGCTTTCGTGAAGGCGCGGAATCGGGACGGGCGGCATTGATCGATTGTTGCGGCCGGCACGGCATGTCCGCGCCGGAATGCGCGGGGAATTTCCAGCTTCTGAAGATGCCCGAAGGCATCCCGCCCGGCGACCTGGTGGATTTCCTGAAACAGCGGGCGATCCATATTCGTGCCGGGTTCGCTACACCGGGAATGACTGAATTCATCCGCGTCACGCTGGATTCCCCGATCGTCCTTCAGCCGTTGTTTGACGGGATCGGCGATTTTTTCGCTACGCGGGCGGCGACCTGACGAGCCGGCCGCCAGGCGCTCCCGCGGGGCGTCCGAACGGCTCAGTCTTTCCGGACGATCCCGATAAGGGTGTCTCCGAATTCCGCGGAAATCAGTGCCTGTTTGTATAAAGTCTCGACTTCCGCGCCGATTTTATCGGTAAACTTGCCCATTCCTCCCGGTTTGCCGTCGCGCGCCCAGGTCATGTGGTTTGACAAATCATAGCGCTGATCGAAACGGACTTCGAACGACGGGCCCAGCTTGCCAAGCAGATAGGACATCGAACGTTTGGAGAAATACCATTGGTGGGAGATAACCCAGATGAAGTCCTTGTATTCCGGAATATCGTAGACCGCCGTCAAGGCGTCGTTGGCATGGGGCACTTCGAAAATCAGCACGCCACCGGGGCGCAGCAGGCTTAGCTGGTCGCGAAGAAACCCCTCTGCATCGGCAATATGCTCCAGCACATAATAATGCATGATGACATCGAACCCCGCCGCCGCTTCCGGCGCGTTCTTGAGATCTTCCAAGGCGTCGAAACAGGGAAACCCCGATTCACGCACGAACGTGGAAAAAACCCCCGACGGCTCGACACCGACACAATCGTATCCACGCCGCGCCAGTTCCGACACCAGGAAACCAGATGAACAGCCGACCTCCAGGACCCTGCCGGTCGGCGGCAGGACATCCTTCAGATAGGCCATGCGTCGGGCGACTTCACCGGCGTTGGAGCGGACATGGGTTTCCGGGCTGAGCCAGCCGCCTTCGGTGCCGGCCCGAGTCGCCATGAACTTTTCAAACTCCTTTGCGTAGAATTCCTTTTCTTCTTCAGGGCTTAGCCCCGGGTAGAGAAAACGGACGTCGCAAGAATGACAACGATAAACCGCATCCCCCGGCCGACCATGATAGACATGGTCAACGACGACCTCCCATTGGTTTGCGGCCTGTCCGCACATGGGGCAAGTTTCCGGGCCGTTCGAGGAAGATGTCATCGATAGGTTCCTTGGCGTCAACATGCTGGCAAAAACGTCTGCGACCGGACCTACTCCGCATGTCGGCAAAATTCAATAAATTCCGGCGTATTCCTGGCCATCGAAATCGACTATGCAGGGTGCGCCCTTCATATCTCACTCCCTAACGACCTGGACATACTGACCATGACAGCACCCCTTATCCGCGCCGCCGTCGTCGGTTGCGGCCGCGTCAGCCGCACCGCTCACTACAGCTCGCTCAAGGAAAACGAAGATTTCGATTTCGTCGCGGTTTGCGATACCGATTCCGCGCGGGCCGACGAATGGGCGCAGAAAAACAATGTCGGCGCCTACCACGACATCGATGAATTGCTGGATCGGGAGAATCTGGACTTCGTCACCATCAACGCGCCGAACGGCCTGCATCCGCAACTCGCCGTCAAGGCGGCCGAGCGGGGCGTCAACGTGATGTGCGAAAAACCCCTGGGCATGTCGCTGGCCGAAGTCGATAGCTTGATCGAAACCTGCGACCGCGCCGGTGTGAAACTTTATACGGTCCTGCAGAATCGCTTCAACGCG
>NZRL01000040.1 GCA_002696205.1 Rhodospirillaceae bacterium
CGCCGGAGGTTGAATACCGCACATGGCCCATGGCGCAGTAGCCTTTGAGGCGCGAAATCGTGTCCTGATCGTTGAAGTTGTCGCCGACCAGACCCAGGGCGCGGTGACCATGAAATTGTTCGCCGTCATAGGCGACGATCCCGGCCGATTCCTGGCCTCGGTGTTGCAATGCGTGCAGGCCGAGTGCCGCGTGGGCGGCCGCGTCTTCATGGCCGTAAATGCCGAAGACACCACATTCCTCGCGCAGCTTGTCGTCGTCCCAGGGGGCGGCCTTGGCGCGCGCGGCGGCCGTGTAGGCGTTGGCGGGGAGGAGGGGGGGAGATTTCATGACGGGTATGTACTCCGTATCGGGACGTTTTTCACCGTTATTTTTCCCCCGTGCCGTCGATTATTGGGATTGCCCGGTGGCGTTTTCGATGGCCCGGTCCATGGTCGCCCGTTCCTTGGCGCCGTAGGCATTTTCCGGGCCGCTTTGCGGCGCGGTCTTCGTCGCGGGTTCGGGCGCCGTCAACAGGCGTTTGATGGCCTCGCCCTCGGTTTTCGGCAGGCTCGGAAGGCTTTTCTGGAAGCCGCTAGGGGCCACGTCCTTCAACTGGCTTTCCAGGTTGTCCGGAATCATGCCGCGCAGGCCGTCGGCCCCGCGCAGGATCAGCGGCATGGATTTCGCCTCGCGCAGCCAGTTCGGCTGTTCCTGCGGCGTAATCAGAAATTCGACCCCGAGATAGGCGATGCAGACGATTAACGCCCCCCGCACCAGACCGAACAGAAAGCCCAGCGAGCGGTCGAGCACGTTGAGCGAGCTTTGCTGAATATGCTTGGCGATGGCCCGGATAATGATCGACAGCGTGAACAGGGTGAACACGAAGATCACCACGCCCGCCGCCAGATCCGCCGCCAGTTGAATGGGGATCAAATCGCGGGCATAGGGCTGGGCATAGGGGAAGCCGTAGATGGTCGCGAAGATCGCGCCGATCCAACCGCCGATGGAGAGGATTTCGTGCATGAAGCCACGGGCGTAGGCGAAGATCGCGGAGACCAGCAGCACCGCCAGCACGGCCAGATCGACGACGTTCACGGGCAGGTCCTTGAGCGATTCCATGCTGAGTTACTTCCGCCCCTTAAGATACCGACCGTGCCGGCCGCACCGCCGGATGACCGTCATCGAACAGCGCCACCAGATCGTCCAACCGGTCCAATGCCTTGATCGACACGGCCTCCTTGGTCGGGCCGTCCTTGCCCTTGCTCTTGCCCCGGACCTTCGGAACGAAGGCCCCGGTGAAGCCCAGTTTGCCCGCCTCTTTCAAACGCACGTCCGTGCGGCTGACCGGGCGGACCTCGCCCGATAGGCCGATTTCGCCGAACACCACGGTCTCAGGCGGCAGAGGCACACCGGTATGCGAGGACACCAGGGACGCCGCCACGGCCAAATCCGCCGCCGGCTCGCCGATCCTGAGCCCCCCCGCCACGTTTAGGTACACGTCGCAGGCCCCCAGGGCAAGGCCGCACCGGGCCTCGAGAACGGCCAGGATCATGGCAAGACGCCCGGAATCCCAGCCGACCACGGCGCGCCGGGGCGTACCCAGGGAGGAGGGTGCGACCAGGGCCTGAATTTCCACCAGAACCGGGCGGGAGCCCTCCATTCCGGCGAACACGGCGGAGCCCGCTTCGCGGCCCTCGCCGTCGTCGCGGTCGCCCAGAAACAGGGCCGAGGGGTTGGAGATTTCTTTCAGGCCGCCGTCTGTCATTTCGAACACGCCGATCTCGTCGGCCGGGCCGAAGCGGTTCTTCACCGCGCGCAGGATGCGGAACTGATGGCCCCGCTCGCCCTCGAAATAGAGCACCGTATCGACCATGTGTTCCAACACGCGGGGCCCTGCGATGGTGCCTTCCTTGGTCACATGGCCGACCAGGATCAGCGCGAAGCCGCGCCGCTTGGCCAGACGGATCAGTTCCTGGGCCGAGGTCCGCACCTGGGCGACCGTGCCCGGGGCCGATTCAAGGCTATCGACGAACATCGTCTGAATACTGTCGATAATGACCAGATCGGGGGCGCCCGGCGCATCCAAGGTCGCCACGATGTCGCGCACGTTGGTCGCCGAGGTGAGTTTGACCGGCGCATCCGAGAGGCCCAGGCGGGCCGCGCGCAAGCGTAACTGTTCGACGGCTTCCTCGCCGGAGATATAGGCCGTGCCGTGCTTGCCCGCGAGTTTCGCGGCGACTTGCATCAACAGGGTCGATTTACCGATGCCGGGATCGCCGCCGACCAGCACGGCCGATCCCTGAACCAGGCCACCGCCGGTAACCCGGTCGAATTCCGGCATGTCGGCCAGCCAGCGGGGCGGTTGGGGGGTATCGCCTTTGAGGCCGACGAACTCGATGGCGCGGCCTTTGCGTCCGGCCCCGAGGCCTTTGGGCACGCTTTCCGCCTGGACTTCCTCGACCAGCGAGTTCCAGGCATCGCAGGAATCGCACTTGCCCGACCACTTGGGGTGGACGGCGCCGCATTCCTGACAGACGTATTGGCTCGCCGGGCGCTTGGCCAATGGAACCTCGCCGGGTTGGGGTTTGTTTCGCGTGGGCGATACGCGTTCGCCTCTCTTATCGCGTGGGGCGGGCCGGGGCAAGGCAAACCCGGACGGTGGCGGTTGCCCGGTTCGACGATTTGAGTAAGATTTGAAGGGGGAGAGAGGAATATGACCGACGCCAATCCCATGGATGGGGACAACCACACCACGCCAGAGGAAGGCATTTCCATCGAAGATTCGGCCCGTCGCATTGATGCCGCGATGTCGCGCCTTGCCGTCTTGGACTTGGACGGTGCCTTGGCAATTCTAACGGAAGTGGAAGAGACCCTGCGATTTCCCCGTGAACCGGCGGCGCGGGTGCAATGGGCGCGGTGCCTGAACGGGCTGGGGTTCATCGAATTGATGGATGCCAAACAGATGCGGGCGACCCGAGAGAGCGGCGCGCAAGACGGCACCGAGCCGGATTATGAGTTCCAATTCGGCCTGAAGCGGGCGATTGCTCGGTTTGAGCAGGCGTTGGCCAGCCAGACGGTGCCGAAATTCCGTTCGTATGTGGAAGGCAACAAAGCCTACGTCCTTGCACTACTTGGCCAGACGGGCGCTGCGGAAACTCTGCTTCGCCGGCTTTTCAAAGACGGCGGCCGAGATTTCTACGATGGACAGGTGAGAGATACCGAGCGAAATCCGATCCCTGAAGACAGGGCAGTCCGGCGTCTGCTCGATGACTTATGGGAGGAGACCGACAAATGACTTTAAGGCGGAGTGTGCTGTTCTACCCGGCGCTCAGTACGGAGCGATGGGACGAAGCGATGAATTCAGGGGCCGATATGATCGTCTTCGATCTGGAGGACGGCACCGTCCCGGCCCGCCGCGCCGAAGCGCGCCCCAAAATTCTGGCCATGTATGGCGGCGCGCGCGGGGCGGGACAGCCGCTGCGCCTGCTGCGGGTCAACAACCCGCGGGCGGAAGGCGGCATCCGAGATCTGATCGCGGTCCTCGATTGCGCCGACGGGCCGGACGGCCTGATCCTGCCCAAGATCGAACATGCCGAGGAAGTGCGCTGGGTCGCCGACCTGCTGCGGCCCAAGCATCCGGACATGGAGTTGATCGTTCTGATCGAAAGCCCCCGCGGCGTGAAGAACGCCATGGAGATCGCCTGTTCGACCCAGGGCATCGACGGCCCCCAGATCACCTGCCTGTTCCTGGGAACCGCCGATTTTTCGGCCTCCATCGGATCGGACCTGGGGTGGGACGCGCTGGCTCATGCCCGGGCGGAAACGGTTCTGGCGGCGCAGGAGGCCGGAATCGACGCCATGGACGGTGTCTGGTTCGATCCGTCGGATGAGCCGGGCCTGATCGACGAGGCCGGTCGCATCGCCGCCATGGGTTTCACCGGCAAGGCGTCTTACGATCAGGTGCAGATCGGTAATATCCACGCGGCGTTCACGCCGACCTTGGATCAACTCGATTGGGCGGAACGGGTCCTGGCGGCCGCGGCCGACGACCCCCTGGGCACGGCCCGGGTCGACGGCAAGATGGTCAATGAATCGATTGCCCGCCGGGCAAGACGCATTCTGGATCGCCGTCCGGCCTAGGCGCTCATCTTGAACGGCATCAGTTCCCCGCCGCTGACCGTGGTGCGGATAAACCGGCGGGCCTGGTCGCGGGGATAATCCATGCGACCGGAGTGCATGAGCCCGCCCCGGTTGTCCCACATCAGCGTGTCGCCGGCCGACCATTCGTGTTCCCAACGGAAGGCGAGGTCTTCCATTTGATCGGTCAACAGCTCGATCAGCGCCTCGCTTTCGTCCTCGGGCAGGCCGATGATGTGCGAGGTGGTATAGGGATTGGCGAAGATCGCCGGTTCGCCCGTGGCAGCATGGCGGACGACCACAGGCTGAATGGCGACGGTCTCGGTCTTCGCCTTGCCCTTCAATGCTTCCGCCGCCTTGGCGGCGAGCGGGTTGCGTTTGGCCTGGCCATACACGAATTCGGCCTGCAGGCCGTCGAGACGCTGTTTCACGTCTTCCGGCAGGGCCGCATAGGCCATGGTGGTGTTTGAGAAACAGGTGTTGCCGCCGCTGTTCGGTACCTCAATCGAGTGCAACAGCGTCGCCTTCGCCGGCTGGCGTTCGAACGACAGGTCGGAATGCCAGCCGTCGCGGGTTTTCGGCGCGGCGCCGCGCGCGGCCCCGACCTCGTCAAAGGTGCCGTCGGCTTTCATGTTTGTCATCTGCACGACCTCGGGAACCTCGGGGTGCTGATAGGCCGTTTGGACGTGGGCCTGCAGCGGGCCGAAGTTGGCCGAGAAGTCCGCCAACTGGCGGGCCGTCATCGGCTGTTCCTTGATCACCAAGACCTTGTGGCGGTTGAACGCGGCCTCGATGGCGGCGGCGTCTTCGGGCGCCAGGGGGGTGGTAACGTCGATGCCGGAAATCTCGGCGCCGCAAACGTCGCTCACAGGCGTGATTTTCAGTCCCATGGTGGTGTCCTCCAGATGGTGCCCGATTGCCCCGGGTCCCCGGGCCGACAGGCTTGTCTTGTTGTTTCAGGAAAAGACTGCCACCGGTCGCAGCGCCTTGAAAAGCCCGGATTTCTTAATATTTTGCCCTGCGAAATTCCGAGCCTGCCATGGAATCGCCAAACCTTTTCGCCATATTAGGAAAAGTAAGAGGGCCTGCGAGGTCAACGAACGAATAGACGGAGAAAAAGGAGAGAGCAGCATGACGGACCTTCAGAAACGACAAGAGATCGATCTGGAAAAAGCCCTGGTCGATCCGTCGGCGGTTTTCGCCACGCCGCAGGACGTCGTCGATGAAGCGGCGTTGGCGACGTCCCAGAAGATCGAAATTCTTCGGCGTTGGGAGTACGACGCCAAGGAAGAGTGCGTCTCGGTGGAAGAAGGCATGCCCGAGGGCAGGGGGGCCAAGCTGGATCAAATTCTTGGTGCGCTGGATGCCCTGGGTGCGGCACCCGATAGCAGCCATGGGCCGACAAAGCAGCAGGGCTGACGCTCAGTTCAGGCCCGGACCTGCATTTTGATCGGGCCGTCTACGCGACCGTGGACGAATTGGTCGACCACGGGATCGACTTCGCCGTCGATGTCGCCCGGCGCGCCGGCCCAAACGATCTTTCCCTGATACAGCATGGCGATGCGGTCGCCGATCCGGCGGGCACTGTCCATGTCGTGAGAGATCGACAGCGCCGTGGCGCCAACCTCTTGATTCACATGCACGATCAACTCATTGATCATGTCGGCCATGATCGGGTCGAGGCCCGTGGTCGGCTCGTCGAAGAAGATGATTTCCGGGTCCGTGGCGATGGCGCGGGCGAGGCCCACGCGTTTCTGCATGCCGATGGAAAGGTCGGCGGGCATGGCGTCGCCCAGGGCCGGCTTGAGGCCGACCTGGGCCAGTTTCCGGATCGCGATTTCCCGCGCTTCCTCGCGCCCGCATTGCTTGCGCGACAGCAGGCCGAAGGCGACGTTTTCCCAGACGGGCAGGGAATCGAACAAAGCGCCCCCCTGGAACAACATGCCGACCTGGCGGTTGATGTCGTCGCGTTCGCCCACCGACAGGCCGGTGACTTCGCGCCCGTCGATCTTGATCGACCCGCTATCGGGCGTCAGCAGGCCCAGGATACATTTCAGGGTCACCGACTTGCCGGTGCCCGAACCGCCGATGATGACGACGCTTTCGCCCTTGGCGATGTCCAGGTCGACGCCGGTCAGGACCTTTTTCGGCCCGAAGGCCTTGGCCACGCCCCGCAGTTGGATTTTCGGCTCGTTCATGGAGACCCCCATCCTACAGGCCGAAGAAGGCTTCCGTCAGGATGTAGTTGAAGCAGAGGATGAGGATCGAGGCCGAAACCACGGAATTGGTCGTCGCCGCCCCCACGCCCTGGGCCCCGCCCTTGGAATAATAGCCGTGGTAGCAGCCCATCAGGGCGACAAGGAAACCGAACACCGAGGCCTTCACCAGGCCCGAGACGACATCCAGCAGTTCCAGGAAATCCCAGGTGTTCTGCAGATAGATCGACGGGTTGAAGCCCAGCTTGTAAACCGACACCAGAAAGCCGCCGAACACACCGATGATGTCAGCGACGAAGATCAGCAGCGGCAGCATCACGACGCCCGCGATGATACGCGGCACCACCAGGTATTTCATGGCGTTGGTCGACAGGGTCGTCAGGGCGTCGATCTGTTCGGTCACCCGCATGGTGCCAATCTCCGCGGCCATGGAGGCGCCGACCCGCCCGGCGATCATCAGGCCGCCCAGAACGGGGGCCAGTTCGCGGGTGATCGACAATACGACGACGTTGGCGATCGCGCCCTCGGCGGAGAATCGGGCGAAACCGGTATAGCTCTGCAGCGCCAGGACCATGCCCGCGAAGATCGCCGTCAGGCCGACCACGGGCAGGGAGTAATACCCGATCTCGATCATCTGGCGGATCATGATCCGGGGGTAGTAAGGGGGCAGGAAGCAATGGCGCACGGCGTTCAGCGCGAACAACGTCAGGCGCCCGGTTGTTCCCAGGAAGCTGAGGAACACGCGCCCGATGGCTTGCAATGGGTTCATGGCTGCCATGCCGCAGAAAAGACCGTCATGGGCCTATTCCGCCCCACCTGTGTAAACGCGGTGATAGCGGCGGCCCAGAGATGTCAGAATTTCGTATCCGATGGTGCCGGCTTCGGCGGCCAAATCGTCAACCGTATGGTGCTGCCCGATCAGGTCGACCGTCATGCCGGGCCGGCACAGGGCTTCGGGAACGGCGGTCACGTCGACGGTGATCAAATCCATGGAAACCCGTCCCACAATTGGCACTTCGTTATCGCCGATGTACGCCTTTGCCCGGCTGGACAAGGAGCGCAGATAACCGTCGGCATAGCCGACGGGCAGTGTCGCGATACGAGAAGGTTCCACGACCTGATGCGAGGCACCGTAGCCAACGGTCTCGGGGCTGTCAACGTTGCGCACCTGCAGGATTTTTGCTTGCAGACGAATGACTTGCGCCATCGGGTTGGTGGTATGCGGGGTCGGATTGACGCCGTAGAGCGCGACCCCCGGACGGGCCAGATCGAAGCGATAATCGGGCCCCAGAAAGACGCCCGAGGAATTGGCGAAGGACGCCCGGCCCAGGGGCAGGGCCTTGCGGATTTCCCGGAAGTAGGCGAGCTGCTCCGCGCTTTGCGGGCTGGCCGCGTCGTCGGCGGAGGCAAGGTGGCTCATCACCGTCTCGATATTGACGCCGTCCAGCAGCGACGGGTCGGCGGCGACGCGCTTGAATTCCGTGCGGTCCAGGCCCAGGCGGCACATCCCCGTATCGACGTGCAGGACGGCGGGCAGGGCTTCGCCGATCTTGGTTGAGTAGGCACGCCAGCGCTCCACGTCGCCCAGGCAATTGAGCGCGGGAATCAGGCGATGTTCGCGAAAGGCGTCCTCGGCCCCGGCGTGCGCACCGTTGAGGATATGGATGCGGGCTTCCGGCAGATGGCCGCGCAATGCCACGCCTTCGGACGGATGGGCGACGAAGAATTCGCGGGCCCCGGCATTCCACAGGGCACGGCCCGCCGGGCCGATCCCCAGGCCATAGGCGTCGGCCTTGACCACGGCCCCGGCGATGGTGCCGCTGCCCAGGGTCTTGGCGATGGTTCGGTAGTTGGCTTGTAGCGCGTCCAGATCGATGGTCAGAGTCGCGCCGGCAAGCTGCGCGTCGACGCCGGACGGGTTTCCGGCGGTCTCAGTCACCTTGGAACCGCTGACGGTAGGGGTGATCCTTGGACAGGTTGCCGAACCGCGTGAAGGCCCCGTTGAAGTGCATGGGCACGTTGCCGATGGGGCCGTGACGCTGCTTGGCGACGATGACTTCGGCGACCTGATGAATGTCTTCCAGCACCGATTCCCAGCGCTCGATACGTTCCACCAGTTTGCTTTCGTCTTCGTCGGACCGGCGGGACGGCTTCTTACGCTCCATGTAGTATTCTTCGCGGTAGATGAACATGACCACGTCGGCGTCCTGTTCGATGGAGCCCGATTCACGAAGGTCGGCCAATTGCGGCCGGGGCGGGTCGCGCTGTTCGACGGTACGCGACAACTGCGACAGGGCCAGTACCGGGACTTCCAATTCCTTGGCCAGGGTCTTCAAACCACGGGTGATTTCCGAGACCTCTTGGACACGGCCGTCGCTGCGGCTGTTGGCGCTACCGGAAACCAGCTGCAGGTAATCGATCACGATGAAGCCCAGGTTGTGGCGGCGTTTCAGCCGCCGGGCCCGGGTGCGCAGTGCGCTGACCGTCAGGGCCGGGGTATCGTCGATGAACAGCGGAATGTCGTGCAGCGTCGTCGCGGCGCTGGCCAGCTTTGTGAACTCGTCGTTCTCCAACAGGCCCTTGCGGATGCGGTCGGACGACAGCTCCGATTGTTCGGAAAGAATACGGCTGGCCAATTGTTCGGCCGACATTTCCAGGGAGAAGAAGCCGACGACAGCGCCTTCCTCGCCCTTGGTGCGGGCGTAGTTGTAGGCCGTATTGAAGGCGATGTTGGTCGCCAGCGCCGTCTTGCCCATGGATGGGCGGCCGGCGAGGATGATCAGATCCGAGGAATGCAGCCCGCCGAGCAAGGCGTCCAGATCGATGAAATCCGTCGCCACGCCGGCCAGGCCGCCGTCGCGTTTGTGGGCGGCCTCGGCCGCATGGATGGCGGCGACGACGGAGCTTTTGAAGTCCTGAAAGCCGCCTTCGTAATTGCCCGAGGTCGCGAGATCGTAAAGCGCCTGTTCCGCCTGTTCGATCTGATCCGTCGCGGTCTCGTCGACCTCGCCACCGTAGGCGCCGTTGACGACATCTTCGCCCAGCTTGATCAATTCCCGCTTCAGGAACAGGTCGTAGACGATGCGTCCGTACTCGCGGGCGTTGATGACCGTCACGGCGCTGGCCGCCAGATCGGCGAGATAAGCCGGGCCGCCGATTTCCGACAGCGAGTTTTCGTTCTCGAAGAACCGTTTCAGGGTGACCGGGTCGGCGATCTGTCCGTTGTCGATCAGGACCGACGCGGCTTGATAGACCTTGGCGTGCTGCTCGACCGAGAAATGCTCCGCACGCAGGAATTCCGCGACCTGTTCCTGGGCCCGGTTGTTGACCAGGATCGCGCCCAACAACGCTTTTTCCGCGTCCAGGTTATGCGGCATGGAACGAAAAGCCGCCATCGCGCCGCCGCTCTCACTCGCGGGAGAGACTTCGTCTGGGCGGCGGCTGTCGTCGGGTTCGGGGCCGTCGTACCGGTCCTCGTAATCCTCGACGGGCGGGGCGTCGTCGCCGTGGGGCGGTTCTGTGGTCGTCGTGCTCATGGCTCACTGGTAATCCATAGGTGCGTGCCGGGCGAGGGGTCAGTGAAGGGGATAAGGCATTCACTGGGGACCATTTCCATACCCAGCAGTCGGAATGTGAGTATGGGGGATGTTTTGTGGATAAGTCCAAGGCGAGGACCGCCGGATTTCGTCGGTTGCGGCGAAGGCCTTGGGATGGCGGGAAGACTTGGTCGGCGCCGATTGGCCGGCGCCCAGGGGATCAGGCAGCGGCACCGTCGCTGTTCGATACTTTGTCCCGCCGATTCGCCCGTTTCTCCCATTCGGTGATGTAGTCGCGGGTGATCGGCACGGCGTCCTGGCGGCGCGTCAGTTGGACCTGAAAGACCACGTTGTCCATGTAGCGGAACGAGCATTCGCTGGCGGCCAGGTAGAATTCCCACATTCGGCAGAACCGGTCGTCGTAGATCGCCTTGGCGTCGTCGCGGCGATTTTGGAAGCGGTCGCGCCAATGTTTCAGCGTTTCCGCGTAATGCAGGCGCAACACCTCGACGTCCGTGGTGACCAGGCTGGTTTGTTCGACGCTGCGCATGACTTCGGACAGGGCGGGGATGTAGCCGCCCGGGAAGATGTACTTGCGGATCCAGGGATTGGTCGAGCGCGGCACTTCAGATCGCCCGATCGTATGGATCAAGGCGATCCCGTCCTCGGTGAGCAGGTTTTTGACGGTCGAGAAATATTCGTCGTAGTGCGCGATGCCGACGTGTTCGAACATGCCGACGGAGACGATGCGGTCGAAGATGCCTTGCTGGTCCCGGTAATCGCGAAGTTCGAACGAGACCTTGTCCGCCAGACCGGCTTGCTCGGCCCGTTCGCGGGCGACGGCCAATTGTTCGGTCGATAGAGTCAGGCCCGTGACCTGGGCTCCCAATTCGCCCGCCAAGTAGAGCCCCAGCCCGCCCCAGCCACAGCCGATATCGAGGACTTTCATCCCCGGCTCGATCCGAAGCTTGGCCGCGAGGTGCCGCTTCTTGTTCAGTTGCGCCGTTTCCAGGTCGTCTTCCGGCCGCTCGAAATAGGCACAGGAATACTGCCGGTCCTTGTCCAGGAACAGTTCATACAACTCGCGGCGAAGGTCGTAATGATGGGCCACGTTCTGCCGCGACCGTTTCGCCGGATTGTATTGCTGCATCCGGCGGAACAGGGTGTCGGCGGCGGCAACCCAGGCCATGACCGGATGTTCGCCGGCGTCCTGCATGTTCGAGGTCGCGAATTCGAGGAAGTCGTAGATGTTGCCGTCTTCAACCGTGAGCGTGCCGTCCATATAGGCTTCGCCCAGGTAGAGGCCGGGGTTGAAGAACAGTTTCCAATGCAGGGCAGGGTCGTGCAGACGGATCGTCAGGCTGTTGCCGGGCGAACCGGAAATGACGTGCTCCTTACCGCCGGCGTCGATGACCCGAAGCCGGCCGACGGAAACGATATGGCGTAGCAGCCGCGCAAAAAGCATTTTCCACCTCCCCCGGATACACGACTGCGCTATCGCGACCCTGGGTTACCCCTGAAACTTAAGAGCTAAACTTCAGACTTTATAATTGTTCTAAAAAAAGGCCCGGGTGTCAATCCGCCGGAAATCCGACTGATATACAATGCTTTGAGGGGCGGGCACGAAAAAGGCGGCTCCCGAAGGAGCCGCCCGGATCGTCGGGATGTTGCCCGAGATTACTTGTCTTCGTCTTCGACTTCCGGGGCGGCGTCGCCTTCGGCGGCTTCCGCTTCGGCCTGGGCTTTGGCGCGGGCTTCCAATTCGGCCCGCTCCTGGGCGTCGGCTTCGGCCTGCTCGACGGCGGCGGCTTCGGCTTCGACCTCGGCGGCGGATTCGGCGACGGCGTCACCGGCGATCTCTTCTTCGAAGACTTCGTCGGCCTGGGCGGCGACGGCCTCGGCGGCCTGGCTCGCGACGTCGACGGCATTGGCCGCCTGCTGGGCTTCTTCGCCGACGACGGCCTGGCCGGTGTCGGCCTGGACCTGGGCTTCTTCTTCGGTGCGCGCGACGTTGGCGGTCACGGTCACCGAGACTTCCGGGTGCAGACGCACGGTGACGTCGTGCAGGCCCAGGGTCTTGATCGGCTGGTTCAGTTCGACCTGGTTGCGGGCCACGGTGAAGCCGGCCTCGGTCAGGCCGCCGGCGATATCGCGGGCGTTGACCGAACCATAGAGCTGCCCGGATTCACCGGCCTGACGGATCAGGACGATGGCTTCGCCGTCCATCTTGCCGCCGACGGCTTCCGCTTCCTTGCGGTTTTCCAGGTTCTTGGCTTCGAGCTGCGCCTTCTGGGCTTCGAACACGGCCTTGTTGCCGTCGGTCGCGCGAAGGGCCTTTTTCTGCGGCAGCAGGTAGTTGCGGGCAAAGCCGGGCTTGACCTTGACCACTTCGCCCATCTGGCCGAGCTTTTCGATACGTTCCAACAGGATCACTTCCATTGCGATCTCTCCTACTCACTCATCATCATGCGGCGGGGTGCCGCTTGCGGGGCCGATAAACCGGTGGCGAATGCCGGCCCATTGTTCAACGACGCCGATCCCGGCGGTCACCAAGAGACCCGCCCAGCCGACAATGAAAAGAATCAGGTAAATGGCCACCAGGGCCAGGGTTCCACGCCGGACCCGCCGCGCCCATTGATGCAGGACGGCAAGACCGAGAAGAAAGAAGGGCACGGCCAGGGCAAGGGTCAGATTGCGGGCGAGGAACTTGACCTCGCCGCCGGCGATCAACGAGACAACCGCCGCCCCGACCAGGGCCCAGGAAATCCAATCGGGCAGGACCATATTGGCGTACCGCGGGGTCGGGCGCATGTTGCGTCCGGCCCGCGCCAGGATGGATTGCGCGATGGTGGCGCTGACCAGGGCCATGATGACCCAGCTCGATCCCAACGACGCCGGCAGAAGCGGGGCGTAGGCATCGACCATTTCCTTGCGCGCGGCCTCCGGCATTTGCGGGGCCATGGCCGTCAGGACATCGGTCAGGCGATCGTCGACGACGATGCTGAAACCGGTGCCGTTGGCCATGAACACCAGGCCCGCAAGCAGAAGAAGGCCCGCCGACAGCCCGGACAGGCTGGCGACGATGGGGCCGGGGGACATCCATTCCGTATGTCCGTCCGGCGCCGTGCGCTGGAGCATGGCCTGGCGGATCACGGTGAACGCCGGCAGCAGATGAACAAGGGCGAACACCCCCGCCACCAGAACGCCGCCGAGCGTCGCCGCGGCGACGAAGCCGCTAAGCGTCGCCACCGTGCCCGCCGTCACGCCGAACGCGAATCCCGTCAGGTAGATCGGCAGGCTGGCCACATAGAACAGCATCAGCCCGCCGGGCGCACCGTTCAGGGCCGGCATGGCCGCTACCAGGCTCAAGAGGCCTGCACAAATGGCGATCAGGATCGTTTTCGGCATCGGGTCATGCTCCCGGAACCCAAGGATTCCCGGGGGAGCCCTCTCCTCGTTACTTCACGACGTACGGAAGCAAGCCAAGGAACCGGGCCCGTTTGATCGCCTTCGCCAGCTCACGCTGTTTCTTGTTCGAAACGGCGGTGATGCGGGACGGCACGATCTTGCCGCGTTCGGAAATGAAGCGGCCCAGCAGGCGCGTGTCCTTGTAATCGATCTTCGGCGCGTTCGGCCCGGCGAACGGGCAGCTCTTGCGGCGACGGTTGAAGACCGGGCGATTGCCCCGGCCGGATGCTCTCACGGGTGCGGGTTTCATTCGTCGCCTCCCTTATCGCTGGATTTGTCGTCGGATGCTTCCTGGCGCGGCGCGCGGTCGCCCCGGTCACCACGGTCGGGACGGTCGCCCCGGTCCGGGCGCGGGCCACGGCGCGGGCGGTCGTCGCCACGGTCTTTATTCTGGACGATGATCGACGGACCTTCTTCCAGTTCATCGACGCGCAGGGTCAGGTGGCGCATGACGTCTTCGTTGATCCGCATCTGGCGCTCCATCTCGGCGACGGCATCGGCCGGCGCGTCGATGTTCATGAGCATGTAATGCCCCTTGCGGTTCTTTTTGATGCGAAAGGCGAGGTTGCGCAGGCCCCAGTATTCTTTCTTCTGGATGCTGCCGCCGCCGCCGTTGATGGCTTTTTCGAAGGTTTCGACCAGACCGTCGACCTGTGCGGACGAGATGTCGGGTCGCGCGATGAACACGCTCTCGTAATAAGGCATATAAGCTCCCTTTGGCTTGTCTCAGCCTCCACCATGGAGGCATAGCCGGCCATATCGTTTCCTGACCGACAAGGAGGTCGGGGAATTTGCCCCGAGGCGGCGCACTATACACATTCCGGGATATGGCGCAAGCACGCAGAAAATCGGCGTTTCGCATGGCCCGAAGGGGTTCGGCAGGCTACCATGGCGAGGTTCTGACGCAGCCGATCGAAACACCCTCGGGTGTGTCCTTCAACCGGGCCTGCGATGAGGCCGGTGCAGAACGCGGGAGGGGGCCGCCGGCCATAGGCGGCGCGGGCCCTTGACAGGTAACGGGTGGGGCGGCAATACCTCTCGCCCCGAACATATAATGATAAGGAGCACAGTCGCTCACATGGCACGCGCGCTGATTTTCCCGGGACAGGGTTCCCAGACCGTGGGTATGGGCAAGGACATCTATGACGCCTTCGCCGCCGCCCGCGAGGTCCACGAGGAAGTGGACGAAACGCTCAAGCAGAACCTTTCCAAGATCATGTTCGAAGGTCCCGAGGACGAATTGACCCTGACGGCCAACGCGCAGCCGGCGATCATGACCGCCAGCATGGCCGTGATGGCCGTGCTCAAGGCCGAAGGCGGGTTCGACCTGACGGGGCGCGCGGATTTCGTCGCGGGGCATTCGCTGGGCGAATATTCGGCCCTGGCCGCGGCAGGGACGTTTACCTTGGCTGATACGGCGCGGCTGCTGAAAACCCGCGGCACCGAAATGCAGAAGGCCGTGCCCGTGGGGCAGGGCGCCATGGCGGCGCTGATGGGCCTTGAAATGGATGCCGTCGAAAAGGTCTGCGAGGGTGCCATGGCCGCCCCCCAGGCGATCGAGGGCGAGGTCTGCCAGGCCGGCAACGACAACGCGCCGGGCCAGATCGTGATTTCCGGCTCCACCGCCGCCGTTGAACGGGCGACCGACCTGGCCAAGGAAGCGGGCGCCAAACGGGCGGTCCTGCTGCCGGTTTCCGCCCCGTTCCATTGTGCGCTGATGCAGCCCGCCGCAGACGCCATGGACGAAGCGCTGGGCGCCGTCGCGATCAACGCTCCCTCCGTGCCTGTGATGGCCAACGTCACGGCGGCCCCGGTGGAGGACCCGGCCGAGATCAAACGTCTGCTGGTTGAACAGGTGACCGGCATGGTGCGCTGGCGCGAATGCGTCGAACAGTTGAAAGCCCAGGGCGTCGATACCCTGGTCGAGGTCGGCTCGGGCAAGATTCTGGCCGGTCTGGCGCGGCGCATCGACCGCGAGCTTTCCGTCGTCAATGTCGGTACGCCGGAAGAAGTCGAGGCCTTCCTCGCTTCTCTGTAGGGCTGCCGCTTTATAAACATAAAGGAAGAGGGAACATCGGAATGTTCGATCTTACGGGAAAAACCGCTCTGGTCACCGGCGCCTCCGGCGGCATCGGCGGCGCCATCGCGCGTGCCTTGCATGGGGCGGGCGCCACGGTCGCGCTGTCCGGCCGCCGCGTCGAAGCCATGGAGCCGCTGGCCGCCGAACTGGGCGACCGCGTTCATGTCATCCCCGCCGACCTGTCGTCGGCCGAGGGCACGGACAAGCTGGCCGCCGACGCCGAGGCGGCGATGGGCGGCATCGACATCCTGATCAACAACGCGGGCCTGACCCGCGACACCCTGATGATGCGGATGAAGGACGAGGATTGGCAGGAGGTCATCGACGTCAACCTGACCGCCGCCTTCCGGCTGTCGCGCGCGGTCCTCCGCGGCATGATGAAGAAGCGCCAGGGACGGATCATCGGGATCACCTCGATCGTCGGCGTGACCGGCAACCCGGGCCAGGTCAATTACGCGGCCTCCAAGGCCGGCATGATCGGCATGAGCAAATCGCTGGCCCAGGAAGTCGCCGCGCGGGGCGTGACCGTCAACTGCATCGCCCCCGGCTTCATCGCCACGGCGATGACCGAAGACCTGACCGATGCGCAGAAGGAAAACCTGATGAGCGCAATCCCCGCCGGGCGGATGGGTACGTCCGAAGACATTGCCGCCGCTGCCGTCTATCTGGCGAGCGACGAAGCGGCCTATGTGACGGGGCAGACGATGCATGTGAACGGCGGGATGGCGATGATCTAATGGCCGTTCGCACGCGTTCCGTACAGCCCGCGGATGCCGATGAACAAACCTGCGTTCTGGTGCTGGTCAAACGAGTTCGAAGTGTGATAGGAAGCGGGCGAACTTGGTCCGCGGCCCCAGAAATCCTGCCGCCGAAATCCGAATTTCAACCTTATTTCCTGAGCTAAAAACTAGGGAACCTTTAGGGGAATTAACATGAGTGATGTTGCTGATCGCGTGAAGAAAATCGTCCACGACCACCTCGGTGTGGACGAAGCCAAAGTTGTTGAAAATGCTAACTTTATCGACGATCTGGGCGCGGACAGCCTCGACACGGTTGAGTTGGTCATGGCCTTCGAAGAAGAGTTCGGCATCGAAATTCCCGATGATGCGGCCGAAAAGATCCTGACCATCAAGGACGCCATCGACTTCATCGAATCGCAGCAGTAATCGCGAGCGATTCGTCCCCTTCGGCGCCCGCCCCCTTGGGGGCCGGTGCGCCCCTTGGGCGGGTGTGAAATCTGATATGAGACGCGTCGTCGTTACCGGACTAGGTATCGTCAATTCGCTCGGCAGCGGTGTCGAGACCAACTGGTCGCGCCTGTTGAACGGGCAATCGGGCATTCGTAGGCTTGAGGGCTTCGATGAATACGACCTGCCGGCCAAGATCGGCGGGACCGTTCCGACCGGTGACGGATCGGACGGGACCTTCAATGCAGAAGACTGGGTTCCGACCAAGGACCAGCGCCGCATGGATTCCTTCATCATCTATGGGATGGCGGCCGCCATTCAGGCGATCGAGGATTCCGGATGGAAGCCGGACGCCGACGAGGACCGCTGGAAAACCGGCGTCCTGATCGGCTCTGGCATCGGTGGCCTGCCGGAAATCTCTTCCGGCGCGATCACCGTCCACGAAGGCCGTGCCCGGCGTCTCAGCCCGTTCTTCATTCCCGCCTCGCTGATCAATCTGGTCTCGGGTCATGTGTCGATCCGTTACGGCTTCAAGGGTCCGAACCATGCCGTCGTGACGGCCTGTTCGACCGGTGCCCATGCCATCGGCGACGCCGCCCGCATCATCATGTGGGAAGACGCCGACGTGATGGTTGCCGGTGGCGCCGAAGCCGCGATCTGCCCGTTGGGAGTCGCCGGGTTCTGTTCCGCCCGCGCCCTGTCGACCGGTTTCAACGACACGCCGGAAAAGGCGTCCCGTCCGTGGGACAAGGACCGCGACGGTTTCGTCATGGGTGACGGCGCCGGGGTGGTCGTGTTGGAAGAACTGGAGCACGCCAAGAAACGCGGTGCCAAGATTTACGCCGAAGTCGTCGGCTACGGCATGTCGGGCGATGCACATCACATCACGGCCCCGGCCGAAGATGGCGACGGCGCCTATCGGTGCATGTCGGCCGCGTTGAAGCGGGCCGGCCTCAACCCGGAAGACATCGACTACGTCAACGCCCACGGCACCTCGACGCCGCTTGGCGACGAAATCGAATTGGGTGCTGTGAAGCGTGTGTTCGGTGACGCGATCAAGGATATTTCCATGTCCTCGACGAAATCGGCCGTCGGGCATTTGTTGGGCGCCGCCGGCGCGGTCGAGGCGATCTATTCGATCCTCGCCATGAACAACAGCATTATTCCGCCGACCCTGAACCTCGACAATCCGTCGGACGCCTGTCAGGGCGTGGATTTGGTTCCGCACCAGCCGAAGGAGCGCAAAATCCGCGCGGCGCTGTCGAATTCCTTCGGGTTCGGCGGCACCAATGCCTCCCTGGTGTTCAAGGCCGTCGACTAGCCTTAGAATACCGGGATGAGCCGCCGCTCCACCGTCATTGCCATTGTTCTGTTCATCGTTGTCGCCGATGTGTTGTTCGGCGGCTGGATCTGGTTTCAGAACAAGGTCTCCGGCCCCGGCCCCCATCAAACGGATCAGGTCGTCCTGGTGCCGCCCGGCAGCGGTATTCAGTCCATCGCCCAGACGTTGGTCGATCAGGGCGTCATTGAATCGGATTGGGTGTTCCGCCTGGCGGCACGCATCAAACAGGCCGACCGCAGCCTGAAATCCGGCGAATTCACAATTCCCGCCAAGGCCAGCATTTATGAAGTTTTGACCGTCCTGACCAAGGGCGAGACGGTGTCACGCAGTTTCACCGTGCCGGAGGGGCTAACGGTCGTCGAGGCGCTGGCCATCGTCGATAAGGCGGAAGGTCTGATGGGGCCGCTGCCGCCGGCGCCGGACGAAGGGCACCTACTGCCCGAGACATACCACTACGCCTACTACGACACCAAGGTGCAGGCCGTGCGGCGCATGGAGAAGGCCCTGGACGCCGCGTTGGAAAAAGCCTGGACGGGGCGGTCGGAAGGACTGCCGCTGAACAGTCCAGAGGAAGCCTTGGTCCTGGCCTCCATCGTTGAAAAGGAGACCGGGGTCGCGGCGGAGCGTCCGCGGGTCGCGGGGGTGTTCATCAACCGCCTGAAACGCGGCATGAAACTGCAATCCGATCCGACGGTGATCTATGGCATTACCCGCGGTGAACAGCCGCTCGACCGGGAGTTGACCCGCGCCGACCTGGACGGTGCCACCGCCTACAACACCTACGTGATCTCCGGCTTGCCGCCGACGCCGATCGCCAACGTCGGTCAGGCGGCGATCGAAGCCGTCATGCACCCGGAGGAGACGGACGCACTCTATTTCGTCGCGGATGGGACCGGCGGTCACGCCTTTTCCAAGACCTTGAACGAGCATAACCGCAACGTCGCCAAATGGCGGAAGTTCAAGCGCCAGAACCGGTAAGCTTCCCGGACGCCGACGGCGTCCACCCTTGGATCACCGATATCCCGCTACCACTCCCGGCCGCGCATGGCGCGGTGAAGGAGGGAATCCGTCCATGACGGGGGCAGGGCGCCGAGCAGCCATGCCGCCAGGTGCATGGGCCAAGGAAAGACGATGCGGGCCTTGTCCCGCGCCAGCCCCCGGCGGATCGCGGCGGCGGCGGCATCGGCGGGCATCAGGAACGGCATGTCGAAGGTATTGTTCTCGCTGATCCGGCTTTCGACCCAGCCCGGGCAGATCACGTTGACCCGCACGCCGGTCGCCAGACGTTCGCCGCGCAGGGCCTCGCCCCAGGCTTTCACCGCGGCTTTCGAGGCCGAATAGGCGGACGAGGTCGGCAGACCCCTGAATCCGGCGATCGAAGAGACGATCGCGGCCTGGCCCCGCCCGCGCGCGTCCATGGCGGCCAGGGCCGGCAGCATCGTGTTGACCACGCCATCGATATTCACGGAGAGAATCCGACGAGTGCGCTCCGGACCGTCTTTCAGGCCCGAGGTTGAATTGGTGATGCCGGCATTCGCGATGACGAGGTCGAGCGGGGTCTTGCCGTCGGCCTCCGTTATCCAGGCTGCCATGGCATCGGCGTCGGTCACGTCGATGACCCGGCCCTCGGCCGTGGCACCCCGGGCGCGGCATTCTTCGGCCACCGCTTCGACGCGGTCCTTGTCGCGGCCGGAGAGGTAGAGCGTGACGCCGTGCCCCGCATAGGCCAGCGCCAAGGCATGTCCGATGCCGCTGGACCCGCCGGTGATCAAAATGGTTTTCGGATGTTCCAGGCTCATCCCAAGGTTATAGGGGGCGGGTAGGGCCGATGGGAAGAGGCGACGGCCGCGACCGGCCGCTTGTTGGCGTGCCATGGGGTCGGTATAAGGTTCGCAACGTTCACGACCACACGGAAAAGGAACGCAGCTTGGCCATCAACTCAATGACCGGATTTGCTCGGACCGAAGGCGGTCTCGACGATCACGCCTGGGTTTGGGAAATCCGCAGCGTCAACGCCAAGGGCCTGGATCTGCGGTTCCGCCCGCCGCCGGGCTACGAATCCCTGGACCCCCAGGTCCGCGCCCGGGTCGGCAAGAAATTCAAACGCGGCAGCGTTTCCGTGAACCTGCAGACACGTCGCGAAGGCGGTGGCGGGGCCTACCGCATCAATGAAGACTTCCTCGCCCAGGTGGTCGGCCGCATGGATGCCCTGGCGAAAGAGGTCCCGAACGCCGGGCCGCCTAGCC
>NZRL01000041.1 GCA_002696205.1 Rhodospirillaceae bacterium
CTGAACATCGGACATTTGCTGGACCATTTCTTCCTGCTGATTTACGCGACCGCAGTGCTGTCGATCTCACTCGATCCGGCATTCCAATTGACCTTCGCCACGGCAATCAAGGATTTCCTGGCTGTGCTCCCGTTCGAGGGCGGCGCCGTCACGGCGATGACGGAATGGGCGAACGGCTTGTCCGAGGAAAGTTCCTACGGCTTCCTTCTGGCGCTCTCGACGGCGAGCTTCATTGCCTTCGGCGCGTTTTCCATTCCGGCGGGCTGGCTCGGCGACAAATGGTCGAAGCACGGCATGATTTCGGTCTTCTTCATCGGCATCGGATCGTCCGCCGTCCTGACCGGCTTCGCCAATGGCCCCTATCAGGTGGCCGCGGGCCTGTTGGCCATCGGTGTGTTTGCCGCCATCTATCATCCCGTCGGGATCGCCATGGTCGCGGAAAACGCCAAATCACTGGGCAAGGAGCTTGGCATCAACGGCGTCTTCGGTAACGTCGGCGTGGCCTGCGCCGCCGTGGTGACCGGCTATCTGGCCGATCAGGTCGGCTGGCGTGCCGCCTTCATCCTGCCGGGCGCCGTTTCGATTGCGATCGGCTTTGCCTATCTGTGGTTTTCCCGGAACGCGCCCGAGCCGCATCCCCTGGCCAAGAAGGACAAGTTCATCGGCGCCTCCGCGTCGGAAGTGAAACGCGCCATCGCCGTCGTGCTGTTGGCCTCGGCGCCCGGGATGTTGATCTTCAATTCCACGACCAACTCCCTGCCCAAACTGTTCGACGAACGCCTGGGCGGGTTCGCCGCCAACCTGTCCGAGGTCGGCATGTGGACCTTCGGCGTGTTTCTGATCGCGTCGGTCGCCCAGGTGATCATGGGGCATCTGCTGGACAAGTACCGGCTGAAGCCGATCTATCTGGTCGCCGTCGCGTTGCAGGCGCCGCTGATCTTCCTGGTCGGCTATGCCCACGGCATCGGTGTGCTGGGCAGCGCCACGGCGATGATGTTCATCGTGTTTTCGATCATCCCGATCCACGACACGATCATCGCGCGGTTCACTTCGAAGGATATCCGCTCGCGGGTGTTCGCGTTGAAATACCTGGTCGGGCTGCTGGTCGGCGCCGCCGCCTTGCCCCTGACGGGGTGGCTGCATGCGGCGGTCGGGGGCTTCACCATGGTGTTCATGGTGCTGGGGGCGTTGGCGATCTTCGAAAGCTGCGTCACGTTCTTCCTGCCGGCCCGCGATCACCTGACCCAGGCCGAACCGGCGGCCCAGCCGGCGGAGTAATCAGAACGGCTTAGAACTTTCCCGCTTTCCTTACCCTGCGCAGGGCCTCGGCGACGCATCGACTGTCGGCGAGGCCCTGATGCATTTTGCCGGGCGGCGCGAAACCCAACAACTCGGGCAGGTCCGAGGACGTGGGAGTGGTCCCGCAACCGAGCAGGTCGATAACCGGGTCCTGTACATTGATGCAGTGGCTAAGGGAAAGCGGATTGGCCATGCCGTACAACTGGCAATTGGACACCACGCGGACCAGTTCATCGCCGAAGCCGAATATCTTGGGGGCTGGTCCGACGAATTCGGCGAATTCGGCAAGACCTTCCTTAAGGTCGACCCCTTCACGGTCCAGGCGGTCCTGGGTGATGCCGGTCAGGTCGATGAAATAGGAATCCAGGCCAGGGTTGATCCGCGGCCGGATCATGATTTCAAAGGCCGCGAGTTCCTCCAAGGCCGGGGTGTCGGCCAGTTTCACGGCGCCGATCTGGACGATTTCCATCTCTTCGCCCGGCGCGGACCACATCCGCTGGCGTGATCCGTTCCAGGCCGTCCATTCCAGGTCCATGACGATCAGCGGCGGCAGGCGGCCCGTCATTCGTCGTCCTCCGTCCGCGCCGCGCGGATCAAACGGTCGTTGATCGCGCGGCCGAGGCCCCGGTCGGGGATCGGCATGACGGCGATGGCCGGTGCGGGGCCGGCGTCCAGATCATGCAGCATGGTGAACAGGTTGGCGGCGGCCTCCGTCGTGTTGCCGGCCGCGCTGAGGTTCAGCGTCGCGCCCGGTGCATCCGGGCCGAAACCGAGCAGCGCCTCCCCGTCTTCCGCCGTTTCCGCGTTCAGGCGCAGCGGCTTGGCTGGGGCATAGTGGCGCGCCAGCATGCCCGGTGATCGCGGGCCGCCGGGGCCGATTTCATGGGCGTCGGCGACCGGGCCGTAAGAGCCGCCGAGCGCGGCCTCGATATCTTCACGTGACAATCCGCCCGGCCGCAGGATCACGGCCTGGTCGCCCGTCGCGTCGACCACCGTGGACTCCAGGCCGACCGTGCAGGCTCCGGCATCCAGGATCACCGCCGGGCCGCCCTGATCCGGGCCGGGCAGGGAGGCCGCGACATGTCCGGCCTGCGTCGGGCTCATGCGGCCGGAACGGTTGGCGCTGGGGGCCGCCACGGGCAGGTCGGAGGCCCGCAACAGGGCCTGGCCGACGTCATGGGCCGGGGCGCGCAACGCGACCGTGTCCAACCCGGCGGAAACCAACCGGGACAACCTGCAATCGGCGCGGCGCGGCAGCACGATGCTTAAGGGGCCGGGCCAGAAGGCGTCCATCAACAGGCGGCCCAGGGGCGTGATTTTGGCGTAGTCGGCGGCGGTGTCGGCGTCGGGGATATGGACGATCAGCGGATTGAAATCGGGCCGGCCCTTGACCGCATAGATTTCGGCGACCGCGGTGTCGTTGGTCGCGTCGGCGCCCAGGCCATAGACCGTTTCAGTCGGGAACGCGACGAGCCGACCCGATCGCAGCGCTTCGGCGGCGTGGGCGATTCCGGCGGCATCGGCCGCGACGACGGCCGACCCGGTCGGGGCTCCGCCGCTAGCCGTCAAGGCCGACCCCTTTGCCGAGAACAATGAAATGCGGATTGTCCAGGCCCGGCTTGCTGTAGGTCAGCGGGCTGCCATCGGTCTTGACGACGCGCCCGCCGGCGGCATTGACCACCGCATGGCCCGCCGCCGTGTCCCATTCCATGGTCCGCCCAAAGCGGGGATAGATATCCGCCGCCCCTTCGGCGACACGGCAAAACTTGAGAGAACTGCCAGCGCCGATGCGTTCCGCGACGGTGTAGCGTTCAAGAAAGGCGTCGGCTTCTTCCGCCCCATGCGATTTGCTGACCACGGCGGTGACGCCCGCGGTGGGGACCTCGCGGGCCGCGATCGAGGCCGGCCCGCCGTCGCAGGTTTGCTTGAAGGCGCCCAGTCCGTCGGCGGCCATGAAGGTCTCGTTCAGAACCGGAAGGTGTACGACGCCGAGGATCGGCGCGCCGTCTTTGATCAACGCGATATTGACGGTGAACTCGCCTGTTCGTTTGACGAACTCCTTGGTGCCGTCCAACGGATCGACCAGCCAGAACACCGGCGCCGTCGGCTGGGTCATGCCCTCGGCGTCGACCGCTTCCTCGCCGATGATGGGGAAGGCGTCCGAGACTTCGGCCTTGAGGGCGGCGGTGATCAGGTCTTCCGCCAGGCGGTCGGCGGCGGTCACCGGCGACTGGTCGCCCTTGGTTTCGACGTCGAAATCGGTTTCGTAGACAGTCAGAATCTGCTTGCCCGCGCGCTTGGCGATATCCGCCACCTGTTGAAGCAGGCCAAGTCCGATATCCAGCATGACGGTTCCGGCACGTTGTGGGCAGGTCGGAGCGGTCGCCCCGTCCCCGGTTTGTGGCCGAGGCCCGCACGGGAGTCAACCGGAAGGGCTATCTATCTATTCGGGCAGGGTCCATAGCGGCCGGGCGGGCGGAAGATCGGCGGACGCGGCCTCTTCGGCGACGAATCGCCGTGCCCGGAATCCGTCCGACCAATGGTCCGGCGCCATGCCGGCCTTGCGCTTCAAGTGCTGCAGAAACGCGCGTTTGTCGGGCAGTTGCTCCCAGACCGACGGCAGGAACAGGGCGCGCCGTCCGCCGTCCTCGATGACCAGGCCGTCGACACCGGGCCGAAGCTGCGCCAGCAGATCGGCCTCGTCTTTGACCGTCATGGCAACCTGCGGGCTGAGCACGGAAATGGACAGTGTGACCTCGGGCAATTCCGCTTGGCTCAGGTTCGGGAAGCGCGGATCGCGGAACGCCGCCGCATAGCCGTTGGCGGCGACGTCGGCAATCAGTGGGCGGTGGGCCTCCGGCGATCCGATGCAGCCGCGCAACTGGCCGTTCTTCTTCAACGTCACGAAACAGGCCCCCGGCCGGGCGAGATCGGCGGGCGCCGAGGCAAGGTCGGGCATCGCCGGTTGGCCGGTCGTCAGCCCCCGTTCGATGGACGCGGCGGCCAGCCGGATCAGGCTTTCGCCGTGACGGTCCAACAGCGCCTTGGTCTCGGCGGCGAAGTCGGTTTCGCCGTTTCCTGTGTCGCGGTCGTTGGCGGCGGCCTTGGCCCCCGGCGTTTCGGTGAACAGCCAGGAGCCGTAACCGACGACCCGGTCGCGCGTTCCGGCCGTATCGCCGGAATTGCGCAGGTCCACGGTCTCGACGGCCATGCCCTTGGCCTTCGCCAGTTTCAGCAAGCCGCCGACGGGAAACCGGCCGCAGGCGCCGTCGCGTTCGATGGCCGCCGGGTCCAGGGTTTCAATCGCCCGGCAGGTCCGCCGGTCGATGGCCTGGGCGTGGTCGTAATCGAGATAGTGGCTGAGGTCCGAGGAGACGACGATCAACGTTTCCGGCCCGCCCCAAAGGCGGTCCAGAACTTCGGCGACCTGATCCGGTGTCGCCTGGCCGACGACGATGGGCAGGAGTTTGAAATCGTCGATCACCGACATCAGGAAGGGCAGGTGCACTTCCAGGGAATGTTCCTGGGCGTGGGTGGCGTCGAAGACTTGAACCTGTGGCAGATCGGAAATCAGCGCCGCTGCGTCCTTATCGATCTCGACCGGGCCCAGCGGTGTTTCGAAGGCGTCCGCCCCCGACAGCGCCAGACCGTTGACCGCGACCCGATGACAGGGGCCCAGCAGCACGACCCGCTTGATCCGCCCGTGCGCGGGCTTGACCCGGGCATAGGCGCTGGCCGCGACCGCGCCGGAATACACGTATCCCGCATGGGGGGCGATGATCGCCTTGGGCACCGGGCCGACGGTGATCCTGGCGTCGTCCCAGCACCGGGCGAGCATGGCCTGAAGCTCGGGCGCACTGCCGGGATAAAAGGCGCCGGCGACGGCGGCGGGGCGGATGACGGTCATTGGCGTTCACCGGGTTGCATGACTACATGATAATATAGGTCCGTTCAGGGCCGATCCACAGGTCAGAGAGCGAAATTCATGTCCGCCGACCCCGCCGTTGAGACATTTCCTGGCGCCGTGCCCGGCCGGTATTGGCACCGGCTGGAGGACGGGCGCATTCAATGCGACGTCTGCCCCCGGTTCTGCAAGATGCGGGCGGGGCAGCGGGGGTTGTGCTTCGTCCGCGCGTCGGACGGCGATCAGGTGGTGCTGACGACCTATGGACGGTCAAGCGGGTTCTGCATCGACCCCATCGAAAAGAAGCCGTTGAACCATTTCTATCCGGGCACGCCGATCCTCAGCTTCGGCACGGCGGGCTGCAACCTGACCTGCAAGTTCTGCCAGAACTACGACATTTCGAAATCCCGCGAATTCGACAAGCTGCAAAGCCAGGCGACGCCCGCAATGATCGCCGAGGCGGCGGTCAAGACCGGCTGCAAATCGGTCGCCTATACCTACAACGACCCGGTGATCTTCCTGGAATACGCCGTCGACACGGCCAAGGAATGCCGCAAGCGCGGGATCAAGAACGTCGCCGTCACGGCGGGCTACATCACACCCGAGGCGCGGAAGGAATTCTTCGAACACATGGACGCGGCCAACGTGGACCTGAAAGCCTTCACGCCCGAGTTCTACCGCGAGCTTTGCTCCGCCGATCTGGACGCCGTTCTGGATACGCTGAAATACATCAAGCACGAAACGGATTGCTGGCTGGAAATCACCGATCTGGTCATCCCCGGCCATAACGACAGCGAGGAAGAACTGGAACGCATGGCCAGGTGGATCGTCGACAACCTGGGCCCCGACGTGCCGGTGCATTTCACGGCGTTCCATCCCGATTGGAAGATGATGGACGTGCCGAACACGCCGCCGGAAACCCTGGTCCGGGCCCGAGAGATCGCGATGAAGGCGGGCATCCGATATGCCTACACCGGCAACGTTCACGACAAGGAACATCAGTCGACCTATTGCCACAACTGCGGCGGGGTGCTGATCGGCCGGGACTGGTACGAACTGTCGGACTTCAACGTGACGACCGAGGGCAATTATCCCGGCAACTGCAAATCCTGCGGCGCCGAAATCCCCGGGCGTTTCGACGGCCCGGCGGGGGACTGGGGACGAAAGCGCATGCCGCTACGGTTTCAACGGCCGGGCGCCTGATAATCGATCCCGTGGCGGCTGACCGTCGGGCTTGCGCTTAGCGAGTGATTGTATACAATCCGGCCCTAATCATAATTCATATTTGGGAGAGGACCCCGATCATGGCCCCCGACGCATCCGCCCTCGCATCCGACGCCAACCGCCCCGACCACATCAGCCCCGAGGAATGGGACGTTCGCGTCAACCTCGCCGCCGCTTATCGGCTGGTCGATCTGTTCGGTTGGTCCGATCTTCTGGGGACGCACCTCTCCGCCCGCGTGCCGGGGCCGGATGAACACTTTCTGATCAATCCGTTCGGCGTACTGTTCGAGGAAATGACCGCCTCGGCCCTGATCAAGGTCGACGAGCACGGCACCTGCCTGACCGATTCCGATTACAGCATCAACCCGGCGGCTTTCGTCATCCATTCCGCCGTGCACCTGGCGGCGCCGGAACTGACCTGCGTCATGCACACGCATACGCGCGACGGCGTCGGCGTGGCCTGCCAGGAAGACGGCATCCTGCCGATCTCCCAGCAGGCGCTGTCGATTTACGCCCATACGGCCTATCACGATTACGAAGGTCTGGCCTTCAACCTGGAAGAACGCGAACGCCTGGTCAACGACCTGGGCGACAACCGGGTCATGGTCCTGCGCAATCACGGTCTGCTGACCGTCGGCCGCAGCATCGGCGAAGCCTTCATGTGGATGTACCGGGCCGAACGCGCCTGCCGCTATCAGTTGTCGTTCCAGCAGGCCGGCGCCAAGCTGACGCCGATCCCGCAGGACGTCATCGACCGCACGGTCGAGCAGGGCAAGATCGCCAACTCGCCGAACGGCCACCGCCCGATCGGCCAGAAAGAATGGCCGGCGCTTCTGCGCAAGCTCGACCGCGCCAATCCCGGCTACGATGCCTGATCCGTTCGCCTGATCCGTTCGTCAAACCCGTTCAACTGTCTTGATTCCAAGGGACCAGCGGCAGAAACCCCTTCACCCGGGGGGCTGCCGCACCCTATATATTGAGTCCGATCAAGCGCGTGGGCGAGTTCGTTCGCGCGCCACGTGCCGCCGCGCGGCCCGGCCCCGACGCAGGGGCGCCGGCGGCGGCTCCCACAGATATTCCTCCGGAATCAGTCCAAGGACAGATAGATGAAAATCACCTTCGCCAACCCCTCGCTCCCCGCCCAAGGCATCGTCGTCGTTACCGCGACGGACGGTGGCAAACTGTCGAAAAGCGCCGAGGCGCTGGATGCCAAGCTCTCGGGTGCGCTGAGCCGCGCCGCCAAGGCCGGCAAGTTCACGGGCAAGGCCGGCGAGACCGTCGATCTGATGGCCCCCGACGCCAAGTATGAGCGTGTCGTGATGATCGGCCTGGGCAAGGCTGCGGACCTGAAGGACCTGTCGTTGCAGGAAGCGGGCGGGCGCATTTACGCGGCGCTCGCCGGGCAAGGGGCGTCGGCGACGGTCGTCCTCGATGCCGTCGAGGGCGCGGACATGACCGCATCGGACATGGGCGCCAATCTGGGCTTCGGCGCCTTGCTGCGGTCCTACCGGTTCGACAAGTATCTGACCAAGGAGCCGAAAGAGAAGAAGCCGGTGCTGAAGGGCATCAAGGTCATGTGCCCGACCTCGGCCAAGGCCCGCACGGCCTTCGCCGATATGGAAAAGGTCGCCGAGGGCGTGTTCTTCACCCGCGATCTGGTGTCCGAACCGTCGAACGTGCTCTATCCCGCGACCCTCGCCAAGGAAGCCCAGGCGCTGAAGAAACTGGGCGTCAAGGTCACGGTCCTGGGCGAGAAGGAAATGAAGAAGCTAGGCATGGGGGCCTTGCTCGGCGTGGGTCAGGGCTCGGCCCGCGAAAGCAAGATGGTCATCATGGAATGGACCGGCGTCGCCAAATCGAAAAGCGCCAAGGCGCAGCAGCCCGTTGCCTTCGTCGGCAAGGGCGTGACTTTCGACACCGGCGGCATCTCGATCAAGCCGGCCGGCGGCATGGAAGACATGAAATGGGACATGGGCGGCTCCGGCGTGGTCATCGGCCTGATGAAGGCGCTGGCCGGTCGCAAGGCCAAGGTCAACGCCGTCGGCGTGGTCGGCCTGGTCGAAAACATGCCCGACGGCAACGCGCAGCGCCCGGGCGACATCGTCAAATCCATGTCGGGGCAGACCATCGAGGTTCTGAACACCGACGCCGAAGGCCGCCTCGTGCTGGCCGATGCGCTTTGGTACACGCAGACCAAGTACAAGCCGAAGTTCGTCGTCGATCTCGCGACCCTCACGGGTGCGATCATCGTGGCCCTGGGCAACGAACGGGCCGGGATGTACGCCAACGACGACACCCTGGCGGAGCAGATTTCCGATGCGGGTGACGCCGTGGACGAACTGGTCTGGCGCATGCCGCTGGGCAAGGCCTATGACGAGCTGATCAATTGCGATGCCGCCGACATGCAGAACATCGGCGGCCGCTGGGGCGGCTCGATCACGGCGGCGCAGTTCCTGCAACGCTTCATCAAGGACGGCACGCCCTGGGTCCACCTGGACATTGCGGGCACGACCTGGTCGAAGAAGGCCAAGCCCGTGACGCCCAAGGGCGGTACCGGTTACGGTGTGCGCCTGTTGGACCGCGTCGTCGCCGACCACTACGAAAGCAAGTAAGGCCGGGCGGCGCGGCCAGGGCCTAAGCGGGGAGCGGGGCGGTGACCGAGATATCCTTCTATCACCTGGAACGCTCGCCGCTTGAGGCGGCCCTGCCCAAGCTTCTGGAAAAGACGCTCGCCGCCGGCAAGCGGGCCTTGGTCCTGGCCTCAAGCGAGGACCGGGTTGAAAGCCTGGCCCAGGTGCTTTGGACCTATGATCCGGGTTCCTGGCTGCCGCATGGCACGGCCAAGGACGGCAACCCGGAAGATCAGCCGATCTGGCTTTCGACCGAACCGGAAAGCGCCAACAAGGCAACCTTCCTTTTCCTGACCGAAGGCGCCACCTCCGACTGGGTCGATTCCTTCGAGCGATGCTTCGAGCTGTTCGACGGCCGCGATGCGGACGCCGTGCAGGCCGCGCGTGGCCGCTGGAAGGCATACAAGGACGCCGGTCACGACCTTTCCTATTTGCAGCAGACGCCCCAGGGGGGCTGGGAGAAAAAAGCCTGACCCTGGATACCTGCCCAGACATCTGAATGAACGCCGACACGCCCATAGAAGGCGGCGGTAACAACAAACGATACGACACGGAGGAAACACATGACCAACCCGCGCTGGGTCCATCGGCCCGAGGGCTCCAATTGGGGCGACTTCGGTCCCGACGACGAAAAAGGCCGCATGAACCTGTTGACGCCGGAGGTGGTGCTCAAGGGCGTTGCCGAGGTCAAGGAAGGATTGTCGTTCTGCCTTTCCATGCCGCTGGATATGCCTGGCGGCAACTCCGTGAACCCGAAACGTCATCCGCCGGTCCTGCACCCGACCAAGCAGGACGGCGCCGACTACTACAACTTCGTTTGGGACCGCCATTCCCGGCCAGGCTCCACCGACGTCAGCGCGGATGATCTGGTCGTTCTGCACACCCAGTATTCGACGCAATGGGACTCTCTCGCCCACTTCGGCCAATTGTTCGACGCCGACGGCGACGGCGTGCCGGAGCCGCTTTACTACAACGGCTGGAAGGCCGGAGTGGACGTGCCGGACCCGCACGCCAACGGCGGCGACGGCCGCCCGGTCGTCAAGACGCCGCGCCTGGGCATCGAGAAGATGGCTGAAAGCTGCGTCCAGGGCCGCGGCGTGATGATCGACCTGCATGGCCATTACGGGAACGAGCGCGTCAACGTGAACTACGCCATGCTGCGCGACGTCATGGACAAGGACGGCGTCGAGGTCGAGGAAGGGGACATGGTCCTGATCCATACCGGCTGGGACGACATGATCCTGTCGATGAACGGCGAGCCCGACGCCAAGAAGCTGCATTCCTCCTGTGCCGTGCTCGACGGTTGGGACGATGCGATGATCCAGTGGATCACCGATTCCGGCCTGACCATTCTGGTCTCCGACAACATGGCAGTGGAGAACACCGATTATCCGGGGCACCCGGAAGACGACAACTGCCGCCTGCCGATCCACCGGCATTGCCTATTCAAGATCGGCGTGCACCTGGGCGAGATCTGGTATCTCGCCGAACTCAAGCGGGCGTTGAAGGAACGGGGGCGGTCGCGCTTTCTTTTGACGGCGCCGCCGCTGCGCCTGCCGGGCAGTGTCGGATCGCCCGCCACGCCCATCGCGACGATCTGACGGGGCGACGGCAGATGTCCGACGACACGCCCAAACCTGCCCCGACGCGGGCCGACGCCAACAAGGTCGATATGTCGCAGTTCGGCCTGCACCGCAAGGAGTACCAACGGGACGCCACCGGGCCGCTGACCGGCGTGCGGGTGGTCGACATGTCGCGCCTGGTCTGCGGCAACCTGCTGACCTTCAACATGGGCGACATGGGGGCCGAGGTCATCAAGATCGAACCGGCGGGCAAGGGCGATCCCCTGCGGTCCTGGGGCGACGGCGGGATCCAGGCGCAATGGAAGGTCTACGCCCGCAACAAGAAAAGCCTGGCCCTGAACCTGCGCGATCCGGCGGCGTTGGATATCATCCGCCAGTTGGTCGAAAGCGCGCAGGTCCTGGTCGAGGGCTTCCGCCCCGGGCGGCTGGAGGAAATGGGCCTGGCGCCGGAAGACCTTTGGAAGATCAATCCCAAGCTGGTCATCACCCGCATCTCCGGTTACGGCCAGTCGGGGCCCTATAAGGAACGGCCGGGGTTCGGCTCGGTCGTTGAAAGCATGTCCGGCTTTGCGTCGCGCAACGGCTTCGCGGATCGGGAACCGGTCCTGCCGCCGATGGCGTTGGCCGATTCCGTGGCCGGACTGCAGGGCGCCTTCGCCACCGTCGTCGCACTCCGCGAGGCGGAGAAAGAGGGCGGCAAGGGTCAGGTCGTGGACCTGGCATTGCTTGAGCCGCTTTACGGCATCATGGGGCCGGAGGCTCTGGTCTATCAGCTGACGGGGCGTAGCCGCCCGCGCACGGGATCGTCATCAACCACCGCGTCGCCGCGTAACGTCTACGAAACCAAGGACGGCAAGTTCATCGGCATGTCGGCGTCGATCCAGACGATGGCCGAGCGGGTGTTCCGCATGATCGGGCGCGAGGATCTGCTGACCCAGGAAGGTTTCCGCACCAACATGGAACGTGTCTACAACCGAGAGGAAGTGGACCGGTTGGTCGGCGGCTGGATCAAGACACAGACCCTGGCCGAGGTGAGCAAGGCCTTCGAGGAACAGAACATCACGGCCTCGGCGATCTACGAGCAGGCGGACATTCTGCGCGACCCACACTTCCGCGAACGCGAGGTGATCATCGAACTGCCCGACGACGAACTTGGCACCGTGCCCATGCAGAACGTCAGCCCCAGGTTGAGCGGCACGCCGGGCACGATCCGCACGCCCGCCCCGAAACGGGGCGAACATTCGCAGGCTTTATTGGAAGAACTCGGCTATGGCGCCGACGATATCGAACAACTGAAGGAAAAGGGAGTGGTCGAAGGATGACCCAAGAAACCGAAACCGGCGCGGATACGCCCATCGTCTGGCGCTCGTTGCTTTACGTGCCGGGCAACAACGAGAAATTCATCTCCAAGGCCCATACCCGGGGCGCCGACGCGATCATCCTGGATCTGGAAGACAGCGTTCCCGAAGCCCAGCGCCAGACCGCCCGCGACATGCTTCCCGATGCGGTAAAGACGGTGTCGCAGGCCGGCGCCGATCCGGTCGTTCGCATCAACCGGCCGATCCGCCACATGGTCAAGGATGTCGAGGCCGCCGTGAAGGCGGGGGCCCGTTGCCTGTTCGTGACCAAGGTCGATGGCGCGGGGCATCTGAAACTGGTCGCCGAACTGGTCGAGGAATGCGAGCGCGAGGCGGGCCGCCCCCACGGCTCGGTCAAGCTGGCCGCCATGGTCGAGACGGCGGATGCCTATTTCCGTGCTCATGCCATCGCCCGCGCGTCGTCGCGCCTGATCGGGATGAGCCTGGGCGGCGAGGACTTCGCCATGGATATCGGCTGCCTGCCGGATACGGATACCCTGCTGGTTCCCAAGCAGACCGTCATGATCGCCGCCAAGGCCGCGGGCCTGATGGCCATGGGTTTCATCGGCACGGTCGCCGATTACAACGATACGGAAGGCTTCCGCGCCGCCATTCGCAAGTCGGTGAAGTTCGGCTTCGATTGCGCCAGCGTCATCCATCCCTCAGGCATCCCCATCCTGAACGAGGAATTCACGCCCACCAAGGAATCGATCGATCACGCGCGGCGGGTCATCGACGGATACGAGGCCGCGCGTCTGGCCGGGCGGGGCGCGATCACCATCGACGGCAAGATGATCGACGTGCCGATCGTCATTCGGGCGGAACGCCTGCTGGCGCGTTACGATGCGATCAAAGGGAAAGAAGGGGGCTGAGGCCTCATCGGCCGGCGGCGGGCGTCAGAGCATGCCCGCCGTCGCCGCCATCACCTGGTTCGACCCGCGCCAGATCATTTCCAGCGCCACATAGGTGACGACGCCCAGGCCGATATAGGCCAGCCATTTGTGCCGTTCCAGCAACGACGCAACCCAGTTGGCGGCGAAGGCCATCAACAGGATCGACAGCACCAGGCCGAACACCAGCATGCCCGGCGCGTCGTGGGCGGCGCCCGCGACGGCCAGAACGTTATCCAGGGACATGGTGACGTCGGCGATGATGATCGCGGTCACGGCGCTGCGCAGGGTCTTGCCTTCGCCCGCTTCGCCTTCGGCGTCCGGGTCGGGCATCTCCAGGTTGCCGGCCTTGATTTCCCGCCACATCTGGAACGCCACCCAGAGCAGCAGCAACCCGCCCGCCAAGGTCAATCCGATGATCGACAGCAGTTGGTAGGTGATCGAGGCGAAGACGATGCGCAGCACCGTCGCGACCAGAATGCCGATGGCGATGGCCTTGCGCCGAAGCGCCACGGGAAGGCCCGCCGCCGCCATGCCTATGATGATGGCGTTATCACCCGACATCACCAGATCGATGAAGACGATCGAGGCGAAAGCCTTGAAGTTGAAATGCAGCAGGGGTTCGAGGAATTCCACGGCGCGGGATCTTTCGTATGTTTTGGCTGGCGTTTCTTCTGGCGGGTCGTCCGGCGGCGCGGGCGGCAGCCGAAGAATAGGGCCGGGCAGGCAGGATGCCTAGCGGTTGTCTTCGGCGATCATGTCTGACGCTTTCTCGCCGATCATGATGGCGGGCGCGTTGGTGTTGCCCGAGGTGATCGTCGGCATGATCGAGGCATCGACGACACGCAGGCCCTTGATCCCTCTGACGCGCAGCCGCTCGTCGACCACGGCGCTCGGGTCGCTGCCCATTTTACAGGTGCCGACCGGGTGATAGATGGTCTGGGCGATCCGCCGCGCGCCGTCGAGAAGTTCATCGTCCGTCTGCGCCTCTGCGCCCGGCCGGACTTCCTCGGCCACATAGGGGGCGAGGGCCGGGCTTTCGACCATGCGACGGGTGAGTTTCAAGGAATCGATGGCCGTGCGCCGGTCGACCTCGGTCGCGAGGTAATTGGGCGTGATGACCGGGTGGGCCGTCGGGTCGCTTGAAGCGAGCCTGATCTCGCCCCGGCTTTCCGGGCGCAATTGGCAGACCGATAAGGTGAATGCGGAGAACCGGTGGGTGCCTTCGCCGGGGCTGTCGGCACTCCAGGGCTGCACGTGATACTGGATATCCGGCGTTTCCAATTCGGGGCGGGTGCGGGTGAAGATGGCGACCTGGCTGGCGCCCATGGTCAACGGCCCCGATCGCGTGAACATGAACTCCAGGCCCATCTTGATCTTTTCGATGGGGTTGCGGGCCTGATCGTTCAGGGTGATCGGCTTGTGCGTGCGATAGACCGTGCGCAATTGCAGATGGTCCTGAAGGTTGCCGCCGACGCCGGGAAGATCGTGAACCACCGGCAGACCCTTGTCGGTCAGGTGCTGGGCCGGGCCGATGCCGGACAACATGAGAATCTGCGGCGAGCCGATGGCGCCGGCCGAGAGCACGACCTCGCCCCGGCATATCGCCTTCCGGCGGGCGCCCTTCACGTCATATTCGACGCCGACACAACGTCCGTCCTCGACGATCAGGCGATGCACCAGAGCATGGGTCTGAATTTCCAGGTTCTTGCGGTGCTTGACCGGGTTCAAATACCCGACGGCGGTCGAGCAGCGCAGGCCGTTCTTCGTCGTCAGTTGGAAGTAGCCGGCCCCTTCCTGGTCGTCCCGGTTGAAATCGTCGCGTTCCGGGATGCCCAATTCGCCCGCCGCCTTGATGACGGCGTCGCAGATTTCCCGGCGCACCCGCATGTCGGAGACGGCCAGCGGTCCGTCCTTGCCGTGGAAGTCGTCGGCGCCGCGTTCCTGGTTCTCTGCCCGCTTGAAGTACGGCAGGACGTCGGCGAACGACCAGCCCGTGTTCCCCAATTGGCGCCAGTGGTCGAAGTCCTGCGGCTGGCCACGCACGTAGAGCAGGCCGTTGATCGAACTGGAACCGCCCAGCACCTTGCCGCGCGGCCAGTTCAAGCTGCGTCCGCCCAGGCCCGGGTCGGCCTCGGTCTTGAAGCACCAATCGGCGGCCGGATTGTTGATCGTCTTGAAATAGCCGACGGGGATATGGATCCAGGGATTGGTGTCCTTGCCGCCCGCTTCCAAAAGCAACACCCGCTTCCCCGCATCCGCGCTCAGGCGGTTGGCGACGACGCAGCCGGCGGAACCGGCCCCGATGACGATGTAGTCATAGGCATTCGCATCGGACGGTGAATAGGCGGGTGTGTTGGTCATCGATTTCGTCTCGGTTGGGCTGCCGGTCACTTCGGTTGGAATCCGCGGATTCCCGCCAAAGGTGCGTTGCAGCATGGCGTGTTCACGAAATCATCGTTGCAGATATAGGGGTTCTTTGCAATAATGATACTAAGAAGTCTCTATAATGATAATTTTAATGATCGTGCGCCTAAAGTACGACACGGGCTTCAAGAACGATCCTGGCGGCAATGGTGCGCGGCAGGACACATGTTTGGGAGTGGAAACATGAACAAGTTGAAATCACTGTTTGCCGTGTGCGCCGTCCTGGCGTTCGCGGTGGCGGCGGTCTTCGCGCCCGCCACGGCCGAGGCCAAGAAAGTCAAAATCCGCGTTCAATCGGTGATCCCGGCCAAGGCCGACGAAGTCACCATGCTGAAGGACTTCGCCGCCAACGTGTCGGCGCTGACCAACGGCGAAGTCGAGATCGAAGTGCTTCCCGCCGGCGCCGTCGTCGGCGTCAAGGAAACCCTGGAAGCCGTCGACAAGGGCCTGATCGAAGGCGGCTTCGCCTGGACCCATTATTGGTCGGGTTATCACCCGGCGGCCATGCTGTTCGGCTCCCCCGTCGCGGGTGCCGGCGTCGGCATGGACAACATCGCCTGGGTCAGCTGGTACCAGTACGGCGGTGGCCGCGAACTGTACGAGCAGCTCTGGAAAGAAATGGGCATGAACGTGAAGGGCTTCATCCTGCAGCCCGTGGGCCCGGAAGCCCTCGGCTGGTTCAAGGAGCCCATCAACTCCATGGCCGACTTCCGCAAGTATCGCTTCCGCACGCCTCCGGGCATCCCGGGGCAGACCTATAAGGACATCGGCGTGGCCTCCGTCGCCATGGGCGGCGGCGACATCCTGCCGGCCCTCGAAAAAGGCGTCATCGACGCCGCCGAATGGTGCTGCCCCAAACCGGACATGGTGTTCGGTTTCCAGAAGGTGCTGAAGCACTACTATCTGCAGGGCCTGCACCAGGTCGTCGTCAACGCCGACATGTACCTGAACGGCGACGTCTGGAAAAGCCTGACCAAGGACCAACAGACGGCCATGGAAATCGCCGCCGACGCGTCCCTGTCGCGGGCGATGAGCTGGCGCATCTATGAAAACGGCAAGGCGCTGAAGGAGCTGACGGAGAAACATGGCGTGCAGCTGCACGACACGCCGTCCGACTACTTCACCGAGTACATGGAAGCCGCCAAGAAATCCCTTGAGAAGAACGCCGCCGAAAACCCGTTCTTCAAGAAGGTCTGGGATTCGCAGAAGGCTTTCGCCGAGGTCGCGGTGCCGTTCTGGGCCGGGGCGCAAATGTCGAACGCCAAGCTCGGCATGGCTTACGCCAAGGGCAAGAAGTAGGCCCGACCACCATACCTAAGACAGCCGGATGACTTGAGGGTGCGGGCGGATACGTCCGTCCGCACCCGACTTCCTCCCGCTTATCGTTGCGGTGCGGCCCCGGTCGGCACCGCAAGAATGAATTGTCTCCGCATATCGGCCGGCAGTGGATCGGCGGCGGCGGAGCCGTCAACGGACTTGAGGGTGATCGCATGGCGGACCACGAACCCCATCCCGGTGAATTGGACATCACGGACGAATTGATCGCGGAACGCCGCGGCGACCCGTATGGCCGAATGCCGGACGACATGCCGAACTGGATGGCGCGGACGATCGGCCTGATCGACCGGTTCAGCCTGATCATCGGCCAACTCGTATGCTGGCTGACCGTGCCGCTGTTCGCCGCCATGGTCTATGAAGTCGTCGCGCGTTACGTCTTCGTCGCCCCAACCATGTGGGCCTACGACGTCTCGCGCATGCTCTATGGCGCGCTGTTCATGCTGGGGGCGGGCTATGCGCTGTCCAAGGGCGTGCACATCCGTGCCGATTTTCTTTATCGGCTGTGGCCGGAGAAACTGCAGGGCCGCATCGACCTGGTTCTCTACATCCTGCTCTATTTCCCGGGCATGCTGGTCTTCCTTTACATGGCGACCGATTACGCCTCGCTGGCCTGGATCCGGGGTGAGAAGGGCATGGACACCGCCTGGATGCCGCATATGGGCCCGATCAAGACGGCGCTGCCTGTGGGCATCCTGCTCCTCATCATCCAGGGCATTTCCGAAACCCTGAAAAGCTATTACGCCGCGACGCGTGGCCGTTGGCCCTGAGAGGACAATAAACAATGGAAAACGAAATCCTCGGCCTCATCCTGATCGGGGTCATGCTGCTGGCGATCTTCGTCGGCTTTCCGATCTCCTTCACCCTGATCTTCCTCGGCTTCGTCTTCGGCTATATCGGCTTCGGCAAGGTCGTGTTCTATCTGATGACCTTCCAGTTCTCGAACGTCATGTTGGAACAGACATTGGCGGCCGTCCCCTTATTCATATTCATGGGGATATTGATGGAGCAGGCGGGCCTGATGGAACGCCTGTTCGCCGCCGTGCAGTTGATGCTGTCGCGGGTGCGGGGCTCGCTCTATATCGCGGTCTTGTTCGTCTCGACGATCTTCGCCGCCGCCACGGGCATCGTCGGGGCTTCGGTCACGATCCTCGGCATCATGGCCGCCAAGACGATGAACAAATCAGGCTACGACGTGCGGCTGGCGGCCGGCACGATCACCGCCGGCGGCACGCTGGGCATTCTCATTCCGCCGTCGATCATGCTGGTCGTCATGGGCCCGGTGCTGGAAGTGCCGGTCACCGATCTGTTTGCCGCCGCGATTATTCCTGGTGTCATGATGGCGTTTCTTTATGCCTGCTACGCCATCGGACGCTGCATGATCAATCCGGCCCTCGGTCCGGCGCTGCCCGTCGAGGACCGGGCCGAAAGCATGGGCCACATCATTCAGGAATTCATCCTGGGCCTGGTGCCGCCGGCGTTGCTGGTGTTCTCGGCCTTGGGCTCGATCATGTTCGGTTTGGCGACGCCGACCGAAGGGGCGGGCTGTGGCGCCGCCGGGGCGCTTCTGCTGACGCTCGCCTACCGCCGGATGACCTGGACCAAATTCAAGGATGCCTTGATCAAGACCCTGGAAATCTCGGCCCTGATCCTGATCCTGGTCGCGGCGTCGAACTTCTTCGGCGCCGTGTTCTCGCGGCTCGGGACGCCGACCATGCTGACGGAACTGCTGCTCGGGCTCGACCTGCCGCCGATGGTCCTGCTGATCATGATCATGGCCCTGATCTTCCTGTTGGGTTGGCCCTTGGAATGGGTGCCGATCGTCCTGATCATCGTGCCGATCCTGCTGCCGCTGATCGAGCAACTGGGCTTCAACCTGGTCTGGTTCGGCATCCTTGTTGCGGTTAACCTGCAGACGGCCTGGCTATCGCCACCGGTTGCGTTATCGGCCTACTTCCTGAAAGGCGTCGTACCGGAATGGGACCTCAAGGACATCTACATCGGCATGATGCAGTTCATGGTCATTCAGTTGATCGGCCTGATCCTGATCATGATCTTTCCGCAGATCGCTCTTTGGCTTCCGGAGTACATCTACGGGAACTAAACTCCGCGCGGGGCAGCCGACGGGTTGCCCCGAACCCGTGTCGATAACGAAGGCGGTCATGGCGAATAACGGAGATGAAAAAGGCTCGCGCTCGATCCGCGCGTTGGAAATCGTCGAGGCGATGGTGGCCGAAGGGCGGCCCATGAGCGCCGCCCGCATCGCCGAGGCCACGGGCCTGCCCAAGGCGACCGTGCATCGGCTGTGTTCACTGTTGACGGAGACCGGTTTCGTGTCGCCCGCGCCGGGCGGCGAGGGGTTGAGCGTCGGCCCCCGCCTGCGCGAAATGGCCATGGCGACCATCGCCGTCGATATCGAACATGGCCAGCGCCATCGCATCCTGACCGACCTGTCTCAGGAGATCGGCGAGACCTGCAACTTCAACATCCCGATGGGCGGGGAGATGTGTTACATCGACCGTGTCGAAACCAAATGGCCGCTGCGCAC
>NZRL01000042.1 GCA_002696205.1 Rhodospirillaceae bacterium
GGCTGCGCGAGAAACGGCGCTCGATGTCGGCCAAGGGAACGGAGTGACCGCCGGCCTGAACGCGCCCGAGGACGCGGCTATATGAATCCTCGGGACGGGCGAGGCCGATAAACACGAGATTGACCTTGTAACCGGCCGCGCGCGCGGCACGCATAAAACGAAGCTCCCCCTGCCCCGTCAATGTGGTTTCCATCGCGAATGTCCGGCCGTCGTCGACGAAGCGGCCGCGTTGCTCGATGGCAATTCGCCCGGCGCGCAAAAGCGTGGCGGAGGCAGTAGGGCCAGGCGGAAGCTCCTGAGCGATAAAATCGGGGTTCACGATAGGTATACGCCCGGCGACATAGCGAGCGGCGAAAGTCGATTTGCCGGCGCCGTTAGGCCCGGCGAAAACCCACAGTTGGGGTTTCGATGTCAAAGGACGCGGATAACCTGGTCGCCGGCCGGATCGCAGCGGACGAGTTCACGGCGGCCACAAGGATGGCGTTTGATAACCAGGCCGTCGGGCGTGTCGTCTTCGCTGTAGTAGATCGGGAAGCCCGCCGCCAGGCGTTCGCGGGCGGCGGTGTCGTCGTCCGTCTTCGCGGCGCGGCGGATCGCTTTCCAGATTTCTTCGCTGGGGTCGGTCGAAACGGCGACGGAAGCTTTGTGGGACGGGTGCATGGCGGGCCTCGGAAGTGTGAAACAGGCGTCAGGAGCCGTTGGTAATGTCGGCATCTAGTTCAGAAATAATGCGAGAACTGGCGTCATTATACGCGGTTTCGGCTTGGTCGATAAGGTCCTGTAGTATGTCAGCCTGCAGCAGTGCAGGAAGTTGTCGAAAATGAGAACTTAGACGAAGCTCCGTTTCGGCGTTGTCAAGATCGGTTTGAACGGTGATGTACTGGCCGGACATATCTGTTGTTCCGTGTTTGCGAGGCGGGACAGCTACGGTGAGCCAAGTAGGAAAAGACTGTCGAGAAAAAAACGACGGGGAAGCGCGATGTTGTAGCGTTCGCCCACGGCTATGTCGCTGAAAGAAAAAACAAAAAAAATTGCCCCTGACACGCAAAGGGTTATTCAGGATTGGCGAAAATCGCGGCGGCGCTTCGCGCCGCCAGATGATTTTTCGGGCCTATTTGATGGCGGTTAGCTCTGAAATCAGGCGCCCCCCGAGGGCCTTAATGTCAGCCCAATATTCCAGGTCATATTCGACAAGCGCGATAGCTTCGTTCCGAGAGAAATTGCCGGCAGAGATACCGGCAAGGTCGAGCCGTAGGCTGGCGGCGCCGGAGTAAAACCGGACAATGCGGGCGACGGTATCAGCGGGCAGCTCGCCAAGCTGGGCGAGGTTAGCCATGAAAACCGGGTCGCCCTTCTCGGCGGCCGTTTCAAGGCCTGATATGCGGGGCATGTCGGAGTTGCCCGCTTTCCAGTGGTCGAGCCATCCGGTGTAGGTCCCTGCGTAATCGCGGCGTTCGGATACCTCAAGCATCGCCGTGATTTCTGCGGCCAAGGCGCGGGAAATGGACTGGCGACGTGCGGCGGCGGTTTTGGCGTCAAGCCACCGGCTGCCGAGCGGGCCTAAGATAGAGCCGAGGCCGACGCCAATAAGGCCCGCTATTGCTGGGTCGATTTGCAAACGGAATCCCCCTCACTTCTCGCGGATCGCGGCGGCCTTACGTGCGGCCTTGGCGGTGTAGCTATGGTTTCGTTCCAGCACGTCGGCGACCTTCGCGGGGATGGCCGCGCCAAGCGTGTCTTCGATAAAGCGGTTCATGCTGCGGATTTCACCTTGATCGTCCAGCCATTTAAGCATGGCTTTCAATTGTTCATCGAACCGGAGCGGAAACCCCTCTTTTCGGCCAGGCCGGACATCTGCAGCCTGCCAGGGAAATTCCGGCGCCTGTGGGTCAGGCGCCGTGAAATCGTCGGCCGCTTTGCGGCCGTTGTCTTGGGGTTTAGAAGGGGTTTGCTGGGAGTTCCCGAACCCGGCCGCCGTGGTCGATTGCTCGATGGCGGCGGCGGGCAGAGCCTCCGGGGCCGGGGTGGGCGCGAAGTCGGCCAGGTCGTCATCGACCGACAATGCGGCCCGTTTGCGTGGTTCTGTAGTCATAAGCCCCCTCCCCTACTCTGCTGCGGTCTGGTTGGCCGTGATTAGATCGGTCACGGCTTTGGAGAATGCCAATGCGTTTTCCTGGGCACCTTTGAGGTTCGGCGCGTCTACGTCGGCCATGTCAAACACTGTGCCGCCGACCATGAACATGATCCTGTAGGCCTCAAGTTCGGACACTGGCACGGAAAGCGCCGGTAAATTGGCGTCCTTCAATTGCTGGCGAATGTGTTTAAAACCGCGAGGCTCGATCACGGAAGTCCGCGTAAAAGCGAACACGTAAGGAATCGAGCGGTTCGCGATCTGCTCTTGTTGGCGAACCAGCTTCCTCGCCTTCACGGCTTCGTCGGCGTCGAGCTGCGAGCCTTGAAGCGGGATCAAGACCAGGCTTGCCTGGCTGATCGCGTAACCGACCATCATGTTCGCGGTGCCTTCAAGGTCGATGATGACGAATGCCGTCTTCTGGGCAGCCTCATTGATCGTGTCCAGAATTTCGTCCTTGGAAGTGCAACTCACGACGTTGAGGCGGTCGACGGTCACGCCTGCGTCTTTGGTGCGTTCATCCCACCGCGCGATAGGCTGGTTGGGATCGGCGTCGATGATCGTCACGCCGGCACCCCTGGCAGCCAGGGCGGCCCCGAGTGCCAATGCTGTCGTACTCTTTCCAACGCCGCCTTTGGAACTGGCGATAACAATAATCATCGGATTCCTCTCATATGACCTGAAATGACGTGATGTGACCGCATATCATATGAAATAATATCAGGCAATATTAAATCAAATGAAGTGAAATGAGATGATATCATATCAGATGACGTGAGCGCATATGATCGACCTGCGGGCGGGGAGTATGCCGAAGCGCCGCGAAAGCGATTAGCGCCTTTTGGTCGAGACGCGGAACGCGGCTCGGGTCCGTAGGACCGCAAGCGCGGTGCCGGGTGCCTTGGCGCATCGCGCCTTAGTCGCCAGGCATTCGCCCGAACCGTCCCAGCAGGGCAGGGGGCTCGACTAGCCATTCCGGACACCGCGCGGACCCACCAAAACAACCGATGTCGCTTCGTTCCGAACCTTGGCGAACGCCGCGCAAATCTGCCGCTGATACTTCGACCGAACAATATCCACGGCGGTTGCGGTCGGGAACTGCAGCACGATCCTTTCGTCCTCGATCTTCAAAACCTGGGCCGACTGAACCCACGACACGAAATCCGACGCCGGCAGCTCACAGGCCAGAATTTCCCATGCACGGTCGAGGATCTGATTGCGTTCTCGCTGCGCGGCGATCCGCTCCGACTTCGCGGCGGCATATTCCGCCCGTTTCTGCTCCGCCTCGGCCTCGGCGGCCTTGCGATCCTCGATGTCTAGCCAATCGAAAACCGTCTTCCTCGGGTTGGTTTCGTCCTTCCACAAAATCCCACCGAGATAGGCCGCGGCGTTCCGAATTCCGCCGTCTTTCTGCGGGATATGGCCGTCTAGCATGGCAACGGTCTCGATCACGCCGTACCAGGCCTGCACGCCGTGAACCGTGGCGCGAAACGCGAAGGTTCCGGCGGCGAAGGCGGGAATTCTTTCGATCCGGAGCCGGTCGATGAAGTCGAGCAACTGGCCGTCAGTCAGGGCCAGGTGGTTGCCGAGGTCGATCCCAAGCCGTTGCAGCGCGGCCGTGATCTTTTCGCGGTCGCCGGAGGGCAGGGCAGGGGTCCTTGGGGCACGGTAGGCCTTCACCGGGCGGCGCGAATGCCCGCGCCTAGGCTCACCCGTCAGGGTCTGGTTACAACTTGCATCCGCAGCGGAAGGAGGTAGGGAAGATGTATGTTTTTTAGATTCACCCCTACGGGGTTTCTGCGTGCGATTTTTGCGCCCCTCCACGGAAAATTTTTTCGCGCCGGAAACGCGATAGATATTTGGGTCGCTATATTCCTTCGTCCGGCGCCGCTCGATCTTCACGATAAAGCCGTTCTCGACCAGGTAGGCCGTGGCCGCCTGGACGCTGCGACGGCTCACGTCCGCCTTAGCGGCCAGCTCGCCGTTCGTTAGGCAAGCCAGGCCTCGATCATTGGCGGCCTTCCTCAAGGCCTGCAGCACGGCGCGGAACGCCCGTGTAAGGCCGTCGCGGTCGCGGGTGCGGTACGAGCTACCCGCTTGGCGGTATCTCGCCATTGAAACCCCTCCTGTAGCGCGGAGGGCATCGCCTAAGACCAGGCAAGCCGGGGCCGTTCACCGCAAAGATAGTCCTTGCGGTGGGGGTCGGTTTTCGCTACAAAGGGAACAGATTTCGAGTGTTCCTTTGGAGCCGAAAGGTCGTTGGTTGCAGCCAACGGCCTTTTTTATTTGCCAAAATCCTGGGGGCGGTGCCTCCGGTTGACGTTGAAAACGCCCCAAGACTGCAACACAAAATCCAGCCCTGGCAACTGTAACTACTGGTTACCGTTGGGGGATGCCCCCAAATATGGGGTTCTTAATCTTCTAGTAGAACTTTAGCTGGGGGGTCACAGGCCGCAGAACGCGGGCGTGAGCGAAAAGCGAAACGCGGCCGTGATCGTGGGACCGGCAACCGCTAATTTTTTTAGCGGGACCAGGAAAATCCGAATCAAATCAGGGAAGGTTCCGGCGAAAACGCCGAATCACTCCGAATCAATCGGGCGGTCGGCCTTGACCCGAACGCCTGGCCCGAGCCCTTGGGCGGGGTCCGGATCGAGGAACACGACGCCGGCGGCTTCAAACGCGGCTTGCAGTGTATCCCAGGTGCGGCGGTGGCCGGTCGTACCGTCTGAATTCTCAAAAATGCTGATTGTCGAGACGGCAACGCCGGTCTGCGCCTGTACGACGCTGGCGGACCATCCGAGAAGCGCGCGCGCGGCGCGAAGCTGAGAACCTGTCAGAAAAGACATCAGTCGTATTGACTTCGCTAAAAAATTGCTGACAATCACTAAGGAAATTAGTGAAACAGAAGGATAACAGTCAGTTTTACCAAACCGAGGGCCGAAGGGGAACGGACATTAGACCGATTCCGGGAAGCTGTCAGGGAAGGGCAGGGGCTTCGCCCCCGCGATGTGGAACGCAAACTACAGCGGATCAGGCCCGCCGGGTCGCAGGGCAAGAGCCCCGCTCAACCGGCAAACCGGCTCCGCCCGTTTTCATTCCAGATCGCTCCCCCGAGGTTGACGACGGGAAGAAAGCCGAGCCGGGACGGTGCGGCGGAACCCTGGATGGAGTTTTAGCGAATGAACAAAGAGACAATCTTCCCGCATGGCACGCACATGATCGTGATGATGGCCATGTATGGCCTCGGCGAGAAATGCGCGGCGATGGAAGTCCGGAAAGCGGTGGTGAATGCGACTGGCACGGAACTGTCCCGGCCGCACGTTCACAAGACGATGAACGAGCTGGCCAATCGCGGGTTCGTCGAAAAAGGCCCGGCGGGCATTCCGGGCGACGACAGGCGCCGGTTTGCCTACGCGCTGACGGAGAACGGCCGGGAGCTGGTCGAATGGCTGGGCGAGAGTGTCGTGAACCTCGGCGCGGTGCAGATCGCGGCGGCGGCGAAAGCGCGGCGCGGCGGATCGAAGGAGCCAGGGCCGGGGGAGCATAAGGGCAGGGGGGCGGCCTGGCGGGAACGCCCGCCCTGCCTGGCAACGGTGCCGGCGGTGGCTGCCGAATAATCAAGTTCCTGATGAGTGTCCTCCCACTCCAACTTGCCCCGGCGCCGCAAGGTGTCGGGGCGCTTTTTTTTGGGCGAGGGACGGTTCACAAGGTAAAATCGAAGAAAAACCAAGGGTGAGAAAGCGAGGTAAATATGAAAATCGTTATAACTTTTCTGTATTACGTGCTGCTCGTGCTGAGAGGCCCGATCCACGCGGTGGGATATCTAATTGGTGCGATCTTCATGTTCGGCGGGATATCGGGACTGCTCTTGTATTTCCTGACGGGCGCGCAAGAGGAAAGCGTGTTGCATATGGGGCTCGTTGGGGTGGGAGGGGGACTCGCTTTATCGTTCCTTCGCCATTTCTACGACGGGTTTCTGAGTGGGTTAAACCAGGCGCCAAGTCGGCCGGAGAGTTAGGCAACGAAGTTGCCGGAAAAAAGAAAACGGGCCGCGAAAGCGGCCCGTTTTTTCCTGCAGGGCAGGGGGCGCGGCGCTACCCGTCCTCGGCGGTGCGCTCGATCAGGACGGCATCGCCGTTGCAGTCCTCGCAAAAGCCTTGGTCATAGACAGTGCCCAGGTCCCAGGTTTGGTTCGCAGTGTCCCATTTTGCGGTCGCATCGCGGCCAACGTCGGGCGAGCCGCACGAATGACAAACGACCTCGATCTTCGGGGCCGCATCGGGCGGGATAGGGGTGAGCTGCCGCCGCGCCTCGTCGACCAGGCGCCGGCGGGCGGCCAGGTCGGCAGGCGTTAGATGGTGGCCGTGGTGTAACAGGGTGTTGGCCAGAGCCTCGGTGACGGTGGCCAGGGTGTCCGCCAGGTCGTGAGTAGTCGTCATTGATTCGATCCCTTCGCTCCTGGCCGCAGGTCCGGCAGGTGCTCGATCACCATTGCCAGAACCCAATATTCGCCGGCGCTGAAATTGAAAAACGTCTGCGGCGTGCAGTCGCCGATTGCCGCCAGATCACCAGCGGGCACGAAGTCAAAAGCGCCGTCCCGGTAGTGCGTGTTGCACACCAGCTCGGACGTTTTCTCGACGCGGATTTCCCCGGTCATATGGTCGTGTATCAACATGCGGTTTCTCTCCATTTCCCGCGCGAGGGCCTACCCCCCGGCTTCTTCTTCCTGTCGTCCAGCGACGGGCGAAGCCCGGTCCCGTCCTCTAAGCCGCCAAGGCTTCCGCCCTGCCGGCGTCGGTACGACGACAAAGGGGAAGGGCGCCCAACACGGCCGCGTAGCGGGTGGGGCGGGCAGGGCGCCCCGGAGGCCTTGGAGGAAGGCGCAAGGGACGGTTTAAGCTCGGACAAAGGGAAACGTCGCCGGCGCTTTAGCGTCGGCGCCCGCCGGCCGCGGGCCTGGTGTTCGCCAGGTCCTCGGCATCCTGCAGGGGCAGGGAGACAGACGAAAACGCGGGAAAAGCGGGCGTTCTCGTCGATCTGGTCGGGTATAGGCCCAACGATCGGAGACGAAGACGACGAGAGACGGTAAAAAAATGGCCTGGTCGGCCGCGCCGGGCTAATCCCGGCCGTGCGACGAGGCGCCGCACCTGGTGCAATCGTAACTTCCGAATTCACCAGAATCAGGACCGAGGGAAATCGGTTCACCGAAGGTGTGTCCGTCGATAAGGCAAATTAATCGTCGGGCGGGCCAGAGGAGAAAGTGCACGACAAGGATTAATAGGGTGAAAAAGAAAACGGTTAAGACCAAGAGGATGGGAACCCAGAGGATGACGCTCGGGTCGGCCGTAACGCCGAAATAGTATGCGACGGCTGCGGCGACGAAACCGATTAGCAGGGTTCGATAATACAAGGGTGGCATTTGACAGAAAGCCTACACGGATTTTCTGTTGATCGCCGTGATTGTTCTTTCGCCGGCACCCGTGACGGCAAGAACGAAATCACCCTGCGAGGCATTCTTTGCGAGCTGTTGTGCGACCTCGGCAGGATCCTCGCCAGGCTCAAGGTCTACGTCGTCAATCTCGACGGAAATCCGTTGTGAAGTGATGACCTCGAACTCGAATTTCGTAATCATAACGGTTGTCCTTCTGTCCATCGCATAATAACGAATATGGCAAATTATTGTTTAGTTTCAATATGTTGGCATATTACCCCGAGGTTGCCCATTCATCGGCAATCTGCCGCGCCTGGTCCTCGGACAAGGCCTCGGCCGCGTTCAAGACATACTCGCGGTCAAGCGTGACCTCGACGACGCCGAAACTCTTGCCGTCCGGTGCCGGATAAATCCGTTGCTCCGCCACGCCGTGGGCGCCGACGCAACGGATCAAGGTATACGGCAAGGTCCGGACGGTCTGGGCGTCCAGCTCAGGCGGGCGATCCGGGTGATCCAGCAGAAGCCAGTCGAGCGGCGAAGATGTCATTTGTCGATCCTTGGCCTAGGGCGAGACGACATAAAGCGTCTTGCAGGGAACGCAGGCGATGGCCAGGCCGGGCCGCCCCCAGACGTTCACGGCGCATGTGGGGCAAGTATATTTCGTTTTGAGCCGTGCGCCAGGCTTTGCGCCTGGCCCGGTGCCTGGCGCGGAAACGTCGCCGGCAACGCCGGAATCAGGCCCCAGGAGCAACGGGGCGGCGGTCGAATAGCGATCAGCCCAAGGAATATCGAACTCGTCGCCTAGAAGGCGCTCGGCGGCGGCCATAAACGGCCCGTCCGGCGCGGGGTAGTCGGCCATCTTCTCGCCCGTCCGCGCGCCGCCAGGCGCTCCGGTCGAGGAAGGGATTAGGCCGATTTCCTCCATCTTGTCCGCCCATTCTTTGTTGTGGTAGCCGCGCCGCCCGGGTTTGCCGAAATGGGCCTGCCATAAGTGGCACATTTCATGGGCGAGCGTCTGCAGGACCTCGACCAGAACGGCCTTGCCGAAGAACTCGGGGTTCATGGCGATTTCGTCGGTGAATTCCCCTTCCCCGCCGACGAAGCGGCGGGGCGAGAAATAACCCATGACGCGTTTTTGACGCTGCAGGGTGATAAGGCAGGCCGGAAGCCCGCCGCCGAACAGTTCGGCATTGAAAAAATCGTAGGCCAATTGGAGGCGCTGATACTGGGAAATCGTCGGTGCGTCGGTCATTGTGGCTCGCTTTCGTATTTGGATCGTACAATCCAATAACAGGAGAAAAAAGAAAAACCGGGTCAGGCGTCGGCGTCTCGATCCTTGGCGGCGTCCGCCTCGGCGATGGCGGCGGCGTCGAAGTAATCCGGCCTCCGCGCCAGCTCGTCGGCGAAAAGCTGATCGGCGAATAGAGGGGCCTTCTTGTCCAGGCGCTTCCGGAGGTTCGCCCGCCGGGTCGCGGCCTTGCGCTCGGGTGCCCATCGCTTAATCGGCTTGGGGAAAGCCGTCCAACAGGGCGACCATCCATCGCCCGGCGTCGTGTCGGGCGCGTGTTCCGCGCGGATTTGGCGCTCGTCGGCGTGATCGAAGATTGTTGCCGCCCATAGGATGCGCGGCAGATCGTCCGGGGGCGTCGTGTAGGGATTGCCCCAGCGCGTGGAGATAATGGCTAACGGGATGAACGATGACATTTGAAAACCCTCCGGCGGAACGCCAGGCCTAAGAGGCCTGGCGCAAGGTGGGACCGAAATGCTCGGCAATGAGCTTGTTGGCTTTGGTCACGAGGTCGGGACGGAGAAGCCAGATGTGCATGTTCCCGTTCTTGAACCAGCGGAACCGGAAATACTCGGTTTCAAGCTCGTACTCTTTGCGGTGGGACGCCTCGGCGACAAGCCCGGCGGCATCGCCCCGGTGATCGACCGGCTCTTGTTTGTCCAGGATGTGGAAAATCCGGTCGAGGTCGCTGATCGCTTCGCGCTTGTGGCCCCAATGGGAGAACCCGCCGAACGGTCCCATGACGTTTTCGACGATGATCTTTTTCCCGATGCGGAAAGCGTCGTTCGTTTTATAGGCGCGGTAATTCAGCTTTTTGAAGACGTTGACCAGGCCCCGGCGGAACAGCTCGTCACCTTGTGCGCCCAGATCGCGAAACGTTGCCGTCAGCGTGTCCAGGGTGACTTCGGGCGGGTCTTTCTCCAACTGGTCGCGGAATTCGCCGTAGGCCTCCGCGTCCATCAGGTTCTTCAAGCCTGACAGGCCCAACAGGTAAAGCCACACGTCCCGGTCGATGCTCTGCCGTACTTTTTCCTTGTCGTAATCCTGCTTGCCGGTGAAGTCGGTATTGTCGAACCGGATCGAAGCATAGCGGCTTTGCGAGGCGTCCTTTGCGACCTCGGCGGCCTCGGCCATTAAGGCCATGGCCCGGTAGTAAAGTTCAATTGCGCGGTCGCGCTTTAGAATGACCTCCTGGATCGAACCTTGGCGGATGATGTCGGTATTAAAAGACTGCAATGTATCTCTCCGTTTTTGGGCCATGTGGCCGTTGCGATGAAAAGAGAGGGTTCGCCCGAATGCCGCGCCGGCAACCGAAAGGCGGAGGGTCCGCGTAGCGGAAACCGCCTTGGCAGGTTGACGGAAGGCATGGGCGAGTTATGCCCTCGATCAACGCAACGGCGGCCCGGAAACCGGGCAAGAACGCAGACGGGTTAACGGCGTTTCGGATCGAACAAGAGGTATCGCTTTCGTGCGAATGCCCGCCCGCTGTTGGGCCTGGCCCGTGAGCCGCTGTCCCAGGATTTTGCGGCGGTAAAGCCGTCAAGTCGCCATCCGGCGGCTTTTAGGCACGTCGCGGGCTCGGTCAAAAGCGTGTAGGTCACAAGACGGACGTAGCCCATGGCGAAGGCTGCGCGGGCGGCATGGGCGATCAGCTTGCTGGCGGCCATGCGGGTTCCGTCGGTGCAGAGGCGCGAGATTTCGAGGGTATAATGTCGGTCGTCCAGATGCCGCGAAGCGGGACGATGGGCGACGACGACGCCCGCCAGGTGGTCCCGTGCCGGAATCGGAATCCGGTCGGGCTCCGGCGTGTCAAAGCAACCGAGGGAAAACTTTTGAAACGACACAGGGCCGGAATGGCTGTGATGTTGCGCGATGAAATCATTGGCCTGGCTCATGGTGATCGGGGCAATCGCGAGACGGTGCGCGGGTTCGCGGCTCTCTATGAGAGGGTCGGGACCGTGCGTATAGGCGTCCCAAACGTCAGATAAGGGCAGGCCGGTTTGATCCGCGATCCGGCGGATCGACCGGCAGAAGTCGGCAAGGTCCGACATTAAGCCGCCCTCCGCTGCCATTCGGCGGCCGTGAGGCGGCGGCCGTCAACGGTGGCCGTGAATAGACGGGCGCCGGCAGCCCAGGAATCCTTTTTCCATTGGCCGCGCGGCGCGCGGCCGGCGGCGTCGAGCTGGCGGCCGCCGTCGATCCATGCCTGGTGCTTGATCGGGCTCGTTTCGGAAAACCGGGTTTCGATCTGGCGGGCCAGGTCGCCCGCCTCCGGATCGTCTTGGAAAAGGGCCAGGATTTCAGGCTCCGACATGAACGGACAGAAGACGCAGGAACTCTTGCGCACGGCGTGGGGCCAACAGGCCTCTATTATCCGTTCGCAAGTCCTGCGATCCCAGCCGAGCAAGACCAGCGGATAAATCGCCTGGTGGCGGGCGGCGGGGTCCGGTTGAAAACGTTTCTGGCGATGTTGTTCCTCGGCCTCGATGCCGATAAGCCATTCGATAGAGTCACCGGCGAAGGCCCGGCCCGCCCATTGCTGCAGTTGTTGGCCCTTGAACTTCAAACTGCAGACGTGGTGCCCGCCCGGCATGACGGGGATCGTCCCGTTTTTTAAAAGCCAGTCCTGAATCCGCAACCGCCGCCCGTCCGCCGTCCGTTTGTAAACAGTGGTGAACGTCAGGCCGTGGCGCAGGCAAAGGCGGGCGGCGGTGCGGACGTTGCGATAGGTCGCGCGGAATTCCGCGCCGGGATCGGCGAAAACGGCGCCGGACAATGGCGATGAACGGAGAACCTGGCGCAGCTTGGTTTCCGGCGTGCCGGAGGCCTTAGCTGCGCCCGCCGGATCGAGGTAGGCGGCGAGGATCGCGGTGCTGTCAACGCCGCCGCCGAAAGCCAGGAGGCGGCGGGCAGAGCCGCCGCCGGTTTGCATATCGTGTTTCATCTTGAACGCTCCGTAAAACGGGAAGCGGGGGACGCCGGAGCGCCCCCCTACCCCGTCAACCGATGGGTTTCGCGAAAGCCATGATTTCGAGCGCCCAGGCGTCTGCGTTCGCCTGGTGTTCTTTGGTGTTCCGGTTGTCGCCCGGAGCAGCTTCGAACTTGCGCCCGATTTCATCGGAGAGAGCGGCTTTCTTTGAACCCGACCGGCTGGCAGCCCATTCCGGACCGAAGACGCCGGACGCGATCTTGAGCGCCTGGGCCTTGCTGATACGGTCGAACAGATTGGCCGATGTCGGCCGGAAATACGTCGCCATGTCGATTTCAAGAATTTGACCGGCGCGTTCGAAGGCGGCGTTCGGTGTTGGCTCCTTCTGGCCGCCCTGGTCGTCGGTAAGCTGACCCTGAACGCTGGCCCCGACCAGGTAGGCGAACCAACGCTGTTTGTCCTCGGTGCTCATGGCCCGCACGGCGTCAAAACACACATCCCGGTCGTCGTCCAAGAACGCGGTCGGCAGTGCATCACGCAGCGCCGTCAATTCCTCACCGGCCTTGCTCGCCTTCAAATCCTCAACCGTGCTTTCGACATACTGACGGTCCACACGGGCGTTAAGGGTGCCCGTAAAGCTGCAAAAGTGGTCGCAGATCATCTTGTGAAGCATCAGATCGAAGGCAACGCCGAAATCCTTGGCAACGTTCGCCTGGACAACCTGTGTCCGCACGGCCCGCAGATCGCGGCGCAGGGCATCGGAATACCGCTTATCCGCCGGATCAACCGGCTTGGTTTCTTCCTCGATGTCGTCACCCTCGGCGGTCGTTTCGACCGTCTCGGCCCGCTTGGTCAGGGCTTCATGGCGTTTCAGAACGCCCCAATGATCGACGTAGAGATAAATGCCTGTTTTGGCTTTCACGTCCTTGGGATGGCCATAGGTCAGGCGTTCGATCTGGTCGCGCAGGGCATCCATTTCCGTATCCTGCTCGTCCGTAAGTTCGTCCAGGTCCGCAAGTTCGGCCAGCCGCGTTTGGGCTTTTTTAACCTCGGCTTTCGCGGCCTTGGTCAGTTTCAGTTCGACGGCGGGCGTCGTGTCGTACTGACGGAGAAACTGCCAATCGTATTCCGGCGTGACGTGAACCCAGGCGAACCCTTCCTTTGCGACTTCCTTCTTGATGTCGTCCAGCTTCTTGTCGGCCAGCTCGGCCAGCAGAGCGGGGTCATCGAAAAAGGTGTTATCCTCGTCGTTGAAAAGATCGGTGGTCACGCTGCCACCGGCGGCCTTGTAGGCCTCGATGCCGACGAACGCGGCCAGGCCGTCATTGCTGCTCGCCTTTTCGTCGGTCAGGTGGTTGCGAATCCAGGAATCCCGCGCCCCTCCCCAGAAATTCATGTCCTTGCATTCGTCGAAGACGGCCAACTGGCGGGCCTGGTCCTTGTTGACCGTGAAGGCGCGGCATTCGTTAAGGGTCAATACCCCGTCTTTGAAGGCGTCCAGGATCGACGGGTGCAGCTCGGCCAGCGCGAGACGCTGGTAGACCTTATGAACCGTGATGCCGAACCGCTTGGCGATGTCGGCAACGGTCTTGCCTTCGGACTGCATTTGCGAAAACGCGCGGCACTCGTCCACCGGGTGCAGGGCTTCCCGCTGGAAGTTCTCGGCCAGGCTTTCTTCTGTCGTATCGTCTTTGTCCCGGATCGTGCACGGCACAAGGGTGTCCATGGTGTAATCCGGGTTCTTGGACTTCGCCAAAGCGATCAGCGCCTTAAAACGGCGCTCCCCGCCCGCCACTTCGAATTGCCCTTTGGTCCCGTTGGGCCGGACGATCAGATTTTGCAGCAGCCCCATGGCGGCGATGCTGGCTTGCAATTCCTTGGTATCGGACTTGATATGGCGGACGTTGGCGGTCGTCGGTTTCAGGTTCTTCAAAGCGATCATTTCAATGTTCATGGGTTCTCTCCGTTAAGTTCGCAGACGCAGGGACACCCCCCGCGCTTCTTTCTTCCTGTCGTCCAGCGACGGGCGAAGCCCGATGCGCCGGCTTCCAAGCCGCCAAGGTTTCCGCCCCTAGCGCGGCCGAAGGCCAAGCAGGGGGTAGCCAGGCCAACACGGGAGCGAAGCGAACGGAGCGGGCCGGCCTGGCCGGAGGCCTTGGAGGAAGGCGCAGGAGCCGGGACAAGCTGGTCAGGGAAGAACGCGCCGAAGGCGCACGAAAAGAGAACGTCGGCCGCGATCCGCGGCCGCCCATATCACGACATCGAAAAAGGAAGGCGGCGGAATCAGTCCGCCGGCATGAAGGGATTGAACTCGACCGCGCGGGGCGGGTCTTGGGCAATCACGCGACGATCGCGGAAAGCGAAATGGAGCCCTTGGGCGGCGTCGTACAAGGAAGCGTAGAGACGCGGAAGACGGACGAGCTGAAAACGCCCGTCGATCATTTCGCCGGAAGCGGCACGGTAGTTCATGGCCTGGTTCACGGCGGTAATGCCGCCGAGGAGCAGCGGCCGGACACTGGCGCTGAAAACGCCGAGGTTCCCGTAAGGGTGACCGCATGGAAGCGGCCGGAGAAAAAAGCTGTCAGGTTTGAGTTTGTAAGGCATGGCGAAAACCGAAAAGAAAATGGGCGCCCCCGGAGGGGCGCCCGTTTTCGTCCTTAGCTGTTGGCGTCGTCGTCGCCGGCGTCATCGTCGGCGCCGTTGCGCTTCGGGCTCAGGAAGCCGAAGGATTTCGCGACCAGCTCCACCGAGTAGCGGTCTTTGCCATCGGCGTCTTCCCACTTCGATGTCCGCAGGAAAGCCGTGACGTTCAGCAGGTCGCCTTTGTTGATGTGCTTTTTCGCGAGGTCGACCAGGGCCGGAGAGAAAGCGACGATCTGGTGCCAGGTGGTTTCGGTCTGTTTGTTGCCTTCGCCATCCTTGTAGCGGCGATTGGTGGCAAGCGAGATAACGGCGACGTCTTTCTTGCCGGAGCGGATCTCGATGTTGCCGACGTTACCGATCAGATCGACGTGGTTGCGGTTGTACATGATAAATCTCCTTGGTTTGGTTGGTGGCGCTCACGCGCCGTTTCGATGGGTTTTACTTGGGAGAGGGAGAAAGGCCGCGCGCAACCGAAAGGCGGAGGGTCCGCGTAGCGGAAACCGCCTTGGCAGGTTGTGGGCCAGGTCGGCCCGAGCCAGAAATTCCATCGGAAGAAACGGCTGCGGCAGGTAGCGCCCCCCAAGACCGAGGGGCAATGTCACAACGCCACGCTTGATCCGGGCGACGTGCGGAAGCGGAAGAACCGCCAGGTGAGTAAAAAGGTATGCGCTAAATGCGTGTATGCCGCGCCGCAAAGGATAGGTGCAAAAAAAACGACACCCCGAAACCGTTGCTGGCAGGGCGTTTGCCGGCAGCGAAGGCCCGACCTTGCCGAAAGGCATAATGGCACAAAGGCATAAATCCAGTAGAACGGCCATATTCCGAACGCGGAATAAGACCGGGGGGAGCCTGGCGAACCGACAAGTCAGAGTCGGTGGAGAGTCTGCGGCGGATTCAGAAGCTCTTGAAGACCACAGAGGCGTTCGCGTCTCGATGCCTAGGCGCGTGTCGTCTAGGCGATGAAAACGCACGTTAAGAGGGCATTCTGATTCCAGCCAGCTCACAAATTTTCTGCACAAGATCATCATAATCCGGAAACACCGCCTGGAGTTTCGACGGGTCGCGAAGCAACGCATGTAGCCTCGCGCCATCGTTCAGAGTCTGCTTTGCGGACTGCCCTGTACGGGCCTTGGTGAGAGCCAGGTAGTCCCGAACATCGGGGTCGGCTTCAAGTGTGGTTCGCTTCATTCCGTCATCCTCCGTGCGCATCTTTAGATGTATTGACAAAAAAATGTCAATCCATAAATATGCCCCTGTGCTTGGCGGTATTTAGGCACGATTTGCCTAATAAGGATTAATACCACCATACAAAAGTATAGTTACTGACGGTTACTATATCGTTATTAACCGACGGTTACAAAGGCGAGATGGGAAAGCCTTGATGAAAACGCGGTACGGCCGTGCCCGGATTGAAGTGATCGCGGCGCGGAAGGAAATCGCCGAACGCCTCGAAGCAGGCGAAGCGGCGAGGCAAATTTTTGAGGATTTGCGTGAAGCAGGGCGCGTAACCGTGTCGGAACGCGCGTTCTATGCTCAAACGCTAAAGCTCATTCCAAACGGACATACGGAATCCAGGACGGGGGAGCTGGCGCCCATAGGGCAGCCAGCAAAGCCGGCTGGTCGGTCCGCGCCTGCGACGTCTCCCATCACGGAGCGGGCGCGGGCCGTGACCAAGCAACCGGACACGGCGGGTAAGCCGAGTTCGATCATTTCCGCAGAGGTGAAGCAGCTTTCGGAAGACGAAGGCTCGTTTGAAAACACCTGGGGCGGAGCTAACGAGACAAAGGATCAATAAGATGGGAACTATCGACCTGACCTTGCAGGGCAAGGGGGGCGTGGGCAAAAGCTTCGTCGCCAGTCTGCTCGCGCAGCATTTTCAAAGCCGTGGCGTCGATCTGAATTGCTACGACACGGACCCGGTCAACCGGACCTTCGGCGGATACAAGGCATTCGAAACCGAAGTCGTGCGCCTCGGTGATCGGCCCGATGAAGTGAACCCTCGTTTCTTCGACGAGCTGATGGAACGGATCATGGCCGTGCCGGACGGCGGCCATGTGGTGATCGACAACGGGGCGAGTACCTTCCTGCCCCTGCTCGGCTACATGGTCGAAACTGACGCGCTGAATCTTCTTGCATCGGCGGGTCATACGGTGCGGATCAACGCCGTTCTCACTGGCGGGCAGGCGCTTGAAGACACGGTTCAAGGCCTCGCCAA
>NZRL01000043.1 GCA_002696205.1 Rhodospirillaceae bacterium
CGGCGCCGCGCCGCGCCGCCCGCCGACGGCCCCCAGGATCGCCGATACGACGGGCGAGGGCACGGCCGTTCCGCCCCCGAACTGAGCGGTGGTGCCGTCGCCCAAGACCGTCGCCTTGACGGCCGAGGTCAGGCGGGCCATGGCGTCGGCCAGAAACTCGGGCGGCGGTTGCCGCGCGACCTGCAGGGCGAGACGCGCCTCGGTCAGCCGCGCCAGGATGCGAAGCGCCGTTTCCGGCGACCGGGACCGGTGGCCGCCGTCGCTGAACAGATCATGGGACAAGGCGTCTTCCAGGCATTTCAGGCCCGCCGCAAGGCAGGGCGCCATGTCTGAAACCGCCACCGATCCGGCGATCAACGCGGTCCCGGCCGTGACGCCATCGTCCCCCGGCATTCGCGTCGGGCGTTGACCCTGGCGCTTTCCGGCGCGAACGGCATTCGCCAAATGCCGTAGCTGCGCCGCCGCCGATGCCGCCATGTCGGCGCGTAGGGGGCTGTCGCCCGTTGTTGTTGCGAAATCGATATAATTGAACCAGGCCAGCAGCCGGGCCCCCGTCACGCCGGGTGACCAGGTCAGCGCATCCCAACGGTCGCCGTGGCGCAGCCAATCGCCGATCCGGGCCGCCGCCCAGGCGGAGGCGGCGGGCGCGGACAGCGCCGCCAGGTCACGGAGCCAGGAAAAGCCGTAAAGGTCGGTCAGGGCGGCGGTGCTGCGCAAATCGTTTTCGAAAATATGATCGCCCAGCATTCGTCTGCGCGCGGCAAGGACCATGGCCCCGTCCAGCATGCCCGCCCCCCGCGCCGGATCGCCGGGGATGGGATCGGTCGCGAGCCCGTAAATTTGGGCCGGCCCGTGCCTTCGCAACATCCTGTTGTAGATGTTCGTGCGGTAGTAGGCATCGCGGGCGAACTGGAAAATCATCCGCCGATCAATAGCACCGAACGGGCCGTCAGGCGATACGCCGCAGGCAGGCCGCGAAAAACCCGTCCATGCCGCCGGTCTCGGCTTCCATCGACGGCAGACAGCGCAGCCATCCTTCGGGTGTCACCATCTCGGCGGTGATACCCGATTCGCCCACCGCTGCGGGGACCGCTTCGAAATCGTCCCGATCGGCGAGAAACGCCGAGATCCGGTCCGGGCCTTCCTCGGGCTGCAAGGAACAGGTGGCGAAGATCAGACGGCCGCCGGGGCGAAGCCAATCCGCCGCGCGGGCGAGCAGGGTTTCCTGCAGGGCGACCAGCTTGGTGACGTCCCCGGGCCCCTTCAGATGCGGCAGGTCCGGGTGGCGGCGGATGGTGCCGGTCGCCGAACAGGGCGCATCCAACAGAATGCCGTCGAATTGCCGCCCGGGTGTCCATTGGGTCGCGTCGGCGGTGACCGTCTCCGCCGCAAGGCCCAGCCGCGTCAGGTTCTCGGTCAGCACGGCAAGGCGTTTGTCCGACCGATCGAGCGCCGTGACCCGCGCCCCGGCGGCGCATAGCTGCGCCGTCTTGCCGCCGGGAGCGGCGCAAAGATCCAGGATATCCTGGCCGCCGACGTCCCCAAGCATCCCCGCCGGCAAGGCCGCCGCGCGGTCCTGCACCCACCAGGCGCCGTCGGCGTATCCCGGCAGGTCGCGCACGGGCCCCGGGTCGTCCAGGCGGACCGTCATGCCGCCCTGGGCCCGGCCTTCCAGGCGCGCGGCCCAGCCGTCCGGGTCGTTCTTGACCGTCAGGTCGAGGGGCGCCGGGTGCAGGTGGGCCTGGGCGATGGCGCGGCAAGCCGTGTCGCCGAAAGCATCCTGCCAGGATTGCCACAGCCAGTCGGGAGTGTTGAGCCGCGCCGCGTCCTGCCGGGCGACCATCGCGGCACCCTCGCGCTGCAGGCGCCGCAGCACCGCGTTGACCAATTTGGCCATGCGGGCCTGGCCGCGCGCACGGGTCAGGTCGACGGCGGTGGCGACCGCCGCGTGATCGGCCGTGCCGGTGAACAACAATTGTGCCGCCCCGAGGCGCAGGATGTCCTGCGTCACGCGGGCGTTCGCCGCCAAGGGTGTTTCCAGGCAGGTGGCGATCAAGGCATCGATCTGGCCCAGGCGGCGCAGCGCCGTGGCGGCCAGGTTATGGGCAAAGGCGCGATCGCGCCCGTCCAGGCGGGCGAAAGGCGAGGTTGCCGCCATCGCCAGGTCGAGCGGCCGTTTGCGGCGCACCACGTCCTGGAGCATGTCCAGGGCGGCGGCCCGGGCGGCGTCGGCGTCGGCGGGGGGGATCGGGTTCGCGTTCATGGCACCGGTCATGCCAGTGCGCGCGCGGCCGGGCAAGGGGTTTCGCCATTGTGGCGGCGTTCGGCGGTTGGCGGAGCGGCGCCGTTCGGATTAGGATGCGGCCATGACACAGGAAACCGACGACAAACGCGCCCAGCGCCTGGCCCAGGCCCGCGCCTTCCTGGCGGCCGGGAAGACGCAGATCGACCCCGCCCCGCCGGCCCCGCCGGCGGCGAAACCCGCCGGTGACGGCGCGGCCGGGGAAACCAATGCCGACGCCGCGCCGCGCCCGGACCCGACCCGTTTCGGTGATTGGGAAAAGAACGGACGCTGCATCGATTTCTGAATTTTCATTTTCGATCCGCTTGCGAACCGGCATCCGCTGAGGCCCCGAGCAGGGCTTGCTCTTGGCGCGCCGCTGGGACATTCTAGGGATCATTCAAGGGCGAGGACGAAGCCGTCATCCCCGGTGGTCCCACCGGGATGCCGAGCTGCATTAAAACAAAGAATACGCGCATGGGTCTGCTCAGGACGCTTTTCGGTTTCGGCCGGAAACCGGCGAAAAAGAAATCGCGGCGCAAGGCGAAGCGCGTCGGCGGCGGCTTTGTGCCGTCGGACGTGGGCGGTTCGGCCGCCAGCATCGTCCTCGCCGATATCGACGGCGCAGGCGGCGATAAGATCACCGAACACCTGGCCAGTGTGTTCTCGGCCATCTCGGATGTCGCCGTGTTCCGCCGCAGCCAGACCATCAAGCTGAATACCAAGGCGCCGTTGTTCAACGCCCTGCAGGAAGCGGCGCGGACCGGGTCGGAATGGCTGCGCGACGACGAGGCCGACCTTCTGGTTTGGGGCGGCACGGTCGATCTGGGCACGGCGGTGGAATTGCGGTTCCTGCCCGTGGGCGCGGCCGAGGGCGCGAATTCGACCTTCGGGCCGCTCGACCATCTGACCTTGCCGATCCCGCTGCCGCGCGATCTGGATAAACTCATTCTGGTCTCGGCCATGGGATCCTTGCTGCCGGTCCACCGCGGTGCCCGCAAGAAACTCGCGGCCGTTCTGGAAGGCGAGATGAAGGATCTGGAAAAGGTCTGGGACAGCCCGCCGCATTTGGAGCCGCCGCATCTGGCCTCCTGCCTGACGTGCTACGGCAATGTCTGCCTGTCGCTGTGGCGGGTCGGGGTGAAGAAGTACCTGGATAAGGGGCTGAAGGCCTATCAGGAAGCGGTCAAGACGATCGACAAGTCGGACGATCTGCTGCTTTGGGCGCTGGCCCAGAACCATTTCGCCGGCGGCCTGCAGATGAAGGCGACCCAGGACGCGGACCCGAATGCGCTGGCCGCCGCCGCCGCCGCCTATCGTGAAGTCGCCGACGCTTTGGGCCGCGACAACTATCCCAACGAATACGCGCTGGCTCTGATCAATATGGCGATGGTGCTCTACAAGATCGGCAACAAGGAAACGACGCCGGCGCGGCTCAAGGAATCCGCCCAGGCGTTCGAGGAAGCCTTGGCCGCCTTCGATCCCGAACTCAACCCCGGCCGCTGGGCCGAGGCGATGAACGGATACGGCACGGTCATGCTGTCGTTGGCCGAGCGAGCCTCGGGCCCGGAATTGGCGGCCAAGGCCGTCGATGCCTTCAAGAAGGCGTTGGACGTGCGCAAGAAGGAATTGGTGCCGCTTCTCTGGGCGCAGACGGCGAACAACCTGGGCGCCGCCTGTTTCGCGTTGGCCAAGCGCCAGCCGTCCAAGGAACTGGTCTCCGACGCGCAGAAATATTTCTCGGGTGCATCGGAAATCTACAAGGCGGCGGGCAATCAGAAACGCGTCATCGTCATCGAAAAGAACCTGCAGCGCGTCAAACAGTTGGCGCGCGGCGCCTGAACGGCGGCCGTTCGTCCGGTCCCTGCGCAATGAAAAAGGCCGGGACGCTGGGCCCCGGCCTTTTCAAACAATCGGTACATACCTGACGCGGGGTCAGTCGTCCGTGGCGACGGCCAGCTTGCCGGTCACGCCGTGCTTGTCGATCAGGCTTTGCACATGGCCGGAAGAAACCGCTTCCGCAATGAATTCCTGAACGACGGCCTTCAGCGCCGGTTTGCCATGGCGCGTGCCGATGGCCTGTTTGACGGCGGTGTACCGGCCGGGCAGCAGACGCGAGCCCGGCATTTCGAGCGCGTTGTCCTTGAGTGCCGGAACCAGGCCCGCCAGCGCGTCCAGCTTTTCGTCCTGGAACAGTTTGAAGGCACCCGGCAGGCCCTGGGCGCGGACCAGTTCGGCATGCTGCAGGGTGCGCGAGAGATACAGGTCGTAGGCCGCCCGTTCCGAAACGGCGATGCGCACGCCCGGCGCGTCGACTTCCTCGACCGCCTGGAACTTGGAGCCTTCGGGCACCAGGTAGGTCGCTTCGATCTGCACATAGGCGTTGCAGAAATCGATCACTTCGGCGCGTTTCGGTTCGATCGCGATCAGGCCGATGTCCCATTCGCCGCGTTCGGCCGCGTCGGCGACCTCGCCCGGGGTGGCGAAGGTGTCGTACTGGACCTTGACGCCCAGCTTCTCGGCGATGCCCGCGGCCATGTCCGGCGCGATGCCTTCCGGATCGCCGTTCGGCTTTTCGCCGGTGACCAGCAGAATGTTGCCCAGGTTGATGCCGACGCGAAGGACCGTGGGGTCCAGCAGTTCGGCGATGGCCTCTTGTGTCATGTCGTTTCCGTCCCTTGGATTGTCTTGTCGTTGACGATTATGGCCCGGATGCCGGGCGGTCAGGGACGATGCGCGATCCGGCGCCGGAAATCAATGGAGGGTGACGCCCGCGGTCTCGACCTCTTCCCGGTTGCGCTCGAGTTTTTCCAGGGCAATCTTGATCGCCGTCTCCTTGCCGGCGGCATGTTTCGCGATCGTGGTGTCGACGTCCATGATGTGGCCGCTCCACCAATTGCGCAGGAACGACCGCAGGCGCATCAACGTTTGCGGATCGGTGGTCTGCTTGTATTGCGCGGCCAGTCCGTCGATCCGGTCTTCCAAGTTGCGGTGATAGCGCATATGGGCGTCAAGCTCCGGATAGCCGCAGGCCGACATGATCGTCTCCTCGCGGCGGAAGTGATAGCGCGTATAGGCGATCATTTCCTGGATCACCTCGTGCATGGCTTGTTCGGTCAAGTCCGGCTGAGAGACCTTGTTCGTCAGTTCGAAAATGATCTGATGATCGCGGTCGATGGCGTCGATGCCGACCCGGTATTTCTCGCTCCAGATCAGGATCTGATCGTTGGATTCCAGCGGCAGGTCGATCCAGAAGGTACTGCCTTCGCCCGGGGTGCTGTCGAACCCGATGCGCCCGCCCATCCGTTCGACCAGCATTTTCGACACGGCCAGCCCGATGCCGGTACCGGTGGCCGCGACCGAGGGGTTGTTGTCGATCCGCTCGAACAGGGTGAAGACACGCCCGCGTTTGTCCTTGGGAATGCCCACGCCGGTATCCGCGACGGCGACGCGCAGGTAGGCGTCCGGCGTTTCCTCGGCGGTGACGACGACGTCGCCGTTCTCCTTGTTGTACTTCACGGCGTTGGTCAGAAGGTTGATCAGGGTCTGGCGAAACCGCAGGCGGTCGGTCTGGCAGGGCGGCAGGGTGTCGCCGTCGATCCGGTTCTCGATTCGAATGCCGTGTTCCAGGCAGAGCGGCGCCATTTGCGAGACGCAGTCTTCGACGACATCGCCGACGGTCAGCGGCTCAAGAAAGATCGACAGCCGATTGGCTTCGATCTTGGCCAGGTCGAGGATGTCGTTGATCAGTTCCAGCAGGTTATGGCCGCTGGAAATAATATGGCCGACGTACTCGCGCTGCTTGTCGGTGAGGCGGTCCGCGTCGATCATTTCCAACATCTGGCCGAACCCCAGGATGGCGTTCAGGGGCGTCCGCAATTCGTGGCTCATGCTGGCGAGAAAATCCGATTTCGCGCGGTTGGCGCCTTCGGCGGCCTCACGCGCGACCTTCAGTTTCTGCTCGAACTCCATGCGCTCCGTAATATCGAGATGGGTGCCGCTCATGCGCAGCGGCTCCCCGGTCGCCGTCCATTCCACGACCGTGCCGCGGTCGTGTATCCAAACCCAATGGCCCTGTTTATGGCGCATCCGGGTGGTCGTGTCGTAGAACGGCGTTTCCCCGTTGAAATGCCGTTCCAGCGACTTCTGCGCCAATTCCAGGTCCTTCGGATGGCAAAGCGCGGTCCAGGTGTCGATGCTGACGGGTTCCAGTTCCGCAAGGCCGTAGCCGCAGATATTCGCCCATTGTTCGTTGAACCGGGTTTCGCCGGTCTGGACGTTCCATTCCCAGGTTCCCGCGTTGGTCCCGCGGATGATCTCGTCCAGGCGTTTGCGTTCCTGTTCCAGCGCGGCCTCGGTTTCGCGGCGGTGGGCCATTTCCCGGGCGAGCGTTTCCGCCGGTTTCGTCAGGCCGATGTCCACCACGCCGAGGAACAATACGTAAAACGACGCAAGCTTCAGGGCATGTCCGGCCATGTTCGACAGGCCGTGCACGTCGACATACAGCGTAAAGGCGATTTCCGAGGTGATGGTCAGGCCGGTCGCCACCACCAACGGCCAATACAGGACTTGGAGTTGATCCCGGTTTCGGTGAAACCGCCAGATGGCCAGTACGAACAGCCCGCAGACAATGTATTCGGCCCCGATCTTGAACGGTGTCAGACCAATTTCGGGCAGAAAGGCATCCGGGAAATGCCCGGATAGGATCGCCATCGCGGCCAGACTGGCCGGGACGCCGATCGCCACGAAATAGACGTTCCGGTCCATGGCGCGATTGGCGGCGAAGGGCAGCGAGAGCAGAACCAATGCCTCCAGGTAACGCGCCGCGAGCCAGAGTTGCGTCGCCGTGTTGGCGCCGCTGTCCGGCAGCACGTTCATGCCTTGATAGGCCAGGGTGTGGAGCGTATCCAGCGCCGCGACCCACAGGTAGCCGCTGCCCAGTAGGAAGAACACCCGGTTGCCCGTGCGGCCCGCGCCGTACCATGAAAACACGAAGATCATCGCGCCGATGAAGACGGTGATGAATTCGGCCAGAACATGAAACAGAAGCAGGCTCGACGCGGCGCTTAGGGCGCACAGCCCCAGAAGCGCGAGAAACGCGGGACGGTATAGATGCTCGAGTGTCGTTCGAAGCTCTTGAATGATCGCCCCCTCGCACTTCGTCACAGGCGGGCGTTAGCCGCCACACGGTACGTCAATCAATTCTAAAATATGCCCCGGCCCCGTTCGGTTGAACATATGACCAAAGTCGGGGTTAGGTGATATTTCAGTCCGTTGCGCATAAAAAAGCGGGGCCCGGCAAGGCCCCGCTTCAAGTCTGCGTATGGTCGGCGGAGGAAGAAACGTCGGATCAGGCGGATCGCCGCCGGTTGGCGTCCAATTCGCCGTCGACCGTCGCGACGATGGCGTCGATTTCCGGTTCGCTCATGCCGAGCGACCGGCCGATCAACTGCACCAGCATGTCGACCCGCTCGATCACCGGCGCGCCGCCGGCGATGGCGCGGGCGACCGACGACGGCTTGGCCAGGTTTTCGGCGGCGGCGGCGTATTTGTCGAACGGCACGGCGTCGGCGGCATCGGCGCCGAGGGCGCGGGCGACCGCATCGACGTAGCGGTAGATTATCCGCGACTTGCCGATGTTTTCATGCACGGCATCGCGGATCGGGCGGACATCACCCGGCAGGACGCAGCGATAGTTGCCGGTCATCAGCATCGACCATTTCGCAAGCGGCACGAATAGTGAATCGAAGGCCTTCAGCTTGACCGGGACGTCCTGGCGGCCGACCCGTACGGCGGCGATGTCGGCGTCCAGCCGGTCGAGCAATTTATTGGCCGCGGCGTCGCCGAAACGGGCGGCCTTGAAATTGGTCGGCAGGCCGACGTGCAGAACGTTGGGCCCTTCTTCCGGCGGGCGGAAGGCTTGCGGGTCGGGGCTGCAGAGCGTCATCAGGTCGGGGTCGAAACGGTCCCAGACCCGGGGGTTGGTGTAGGCGGCCTCCAGCTTTTCCGTGTTCAGGCCGGGAATCCGTTTGAGGAACGGCGGCGGCGGCATGTTCATGATCGACAGGCAAGGTATGCGCGCGTCGGCGATCCGGACCAGCAGTTCGCGCAGGCTTGGGTCGGCGTACTGCGGCTCCTGCATCGCCAGGCCGACCATGTCGTAGGCGCCGACGGCGACGTTTTCCGGTGTCTGCGCGTCCAGTCGTCCGGGCAATTCCAGGGACCGGAAACTACGATGGGCATCCTCGCCTTTCAGGCGGATGCGGACCTCCGTGCCCTGTTCGTTGATCAACTTGGCCGTCGCTTCACGGCAAACCAGGGTCACGTTGTGACCGGCCATCAGCAACTTGGTCCCCAGGAGGGAGCCGTAGGATGCGCCGAGAATGAGAATGTTATGGGCCATGGTGCGTCTCCTCGTTTTGCGTGGAAGACCGCCCGGGCCCTGCGAAGGGGCGGTCTCGTGTCAGGCCCGACCCTAGGCCTGGTATACCACAGAGGCACGTTTTTTCGTGTTTATGTGTTTTATGTATAAAAAACAGCAGTTCTAATATGTTAAAATGTTAATTGTCCGGCGTGGCGAGCCTTCCCGTCCTCGCCGCCGAAGAGGGAGGATGCCTCAATGCGCGTGCGCAAGACCCTGGTCGGCCCGCGATTGCGCCAACTGCGCCGCGACCACGGCCAGACCCAGGCGGAGATGGCCAAGGCATTGGGTGTCTCGACGGCCTATGTGAACCTGCTGGAAAACAATCAGCGCTCGCTGTCCGTCGCCATGCTGATGTCGTTGTCGGACGCCTACGGCGTCGATTGGCGGGATTTGATCCAGGACGAAAGTTCGACGCTTCTGGCCGATCTGCGCAATACCCTGCAGGATCCGGTCTTCGGCGGGGCGGCGCCCGACATTCAGGAACTGCGCGCCGCGATCGATCACGCGCCGCGTCTGGTCGATCATTTCCTGGGCCTCTATCGCAGCCACCGCAACACGCTTGAGAACATGATGCGCCTCGGCAGCGAAGGCATGCCGGACGAACTGCTGGGCTCGACGCCTGAGCGCATCATCCATGACTTCTTCCGCGATCATTCCAACCATTTCCCGGAACTGGAGGCGGCGGCGGAACGCCTGCGCGCCGCAACCCCCTGCGAAGCCGACGACGTTTATCAGGTGTTGAAGGGCCGCCTGATGCGGGTCCATGGGATCGAGGTCCGAACGGCCCGGGTCGAGGAAATGGGCCAGGCCCTGCGGATCCATGACGAGACGGATTCCATGGTCCACCTGTCGGAGGCGCTGGACCACCAGAACCGGGTGTTCCAGTTGGCCCATGTACTCTGTCTGGTCGAACTGCCGGCGGTCCTCGACGGGCTGACGGCGGACAGCGACATCACGTCGGAGACCGCCGTCGCGCGCTGCCATGTCGAACTGGCCAACTATTTCGCCGCCGCCTACTTGATGCCGTACGAGCCGTTTTTCGAAGCGGCCGAGGAAACGCAATACGATGCCGACCGCCTGGCGGCCGCCTTCGGGGTTTCGTTCGAACAGGTTTGCCACCGCCTGACGACGCTGCAGCGCGACGGGGCCAAGGGCGTGCCGTTCTTTTTCCTGCGGGTCGACAAGGCCGGCAATGTCACCAAGCGGTTCAACTCGACCTCGTTCAACATCGCCGATTACGGCGGCGCCTGTCCCGTCTGGAACATTCATACTTCGTTCCGCACGCCGGGGGTCATCGTGCCGCAGTTCGTCGAATTGCCGGATGGGGAACGGTTCTTCACCATGTCGCGGACGACCGAACGCCCCGTGTTCTCGCGCGACACCCAGGACCGGCGCCTCGCCCTGGCGCTGGGTTGCGAATTGAAACATGCGCACCGTTTGGCCTACGCGGCACCGTTCAACCTGCACGACGAAGCCATGTTCGCGCCGATCGGCATCAACTGCCATCTTTGTCCGCGCAAGAACTGCGGCCAGCGGGCGCACCAGCCCCTGGTCATGGACTTGCCGATCAACACCAACCGCCGCGGCAATACGCGTTACGAAAGTTGATGGGACGGGCCGTCGGGCGCGGCCTACCGGCCGGCGCGTTTGTCGCGGTACATGTCGGCGTCGGCCCGCGCGATGATGTCGTCCAAGCCCCGGTCGTCCGGCGTTAGAAAGCCGAGACCCAGGCTGGCGGAAAGCGGCCGGTCGCTGGGGTCGATGGTCAGGCCGCCGATCATGCGGCGCAGGCGTTCGGCGACGGTCTGGACGGACCGGGCGTCGGTTTCCGGCAACATGATCAGGAATTCATCGCCGCCGTACCGCGCCGCCAGGTCGATATCCCGCAGCACGGATTTACAGGTGCCGGCTACGGCCTGAAGGCACCGGTCACCGAAGCCGTGGCCGTGGGCGTCGTTCAGTTCCTTGAATTCGTTGAGGTCCAACAGGATCACGCCCAGGTCGTGGTTGTGGCGGCGGCTCCGCGTGATCTCCGCCGCCGCGCGTTCTTCCAGTTGGCGCCGGTTCGCCAGGCCGGTCAGGGGGTCGGTCGTGGCGAGGGCCCGCAGGTCTTCCTCCAGCGCGCGGCGACGGGCAATTTCCTGTTTCAGTTCCTTGTTCAGGCGATAGAACCAATGCGCGGCCAGAAGGGCCAGAAGGGCCAGCGCCGACAACCAGCCGAGCCATTGATAGACCCAGGCGGGCAGCGGCTCGGTTACCTCGAACATGAAATCGTCGGGCACCTCGCCGTCCGTCATCAGCCCGGCTTGCGTGAAGACGTCGGCGATATGCCGCCAGCGCGACAGGCTCAGATACCCGATGTCGACCAGATCCGTTCCGATCAGGTCCTTGGTGATCTGCGCTTCGAAGCCCAGGTGCGTCCGGTCGTCCTCGGGCACATAGGTGTTCAGCATGTAGGAAATGATCTCGTCCTGATGGGCCAGGGCGTATTCCCACCCCCGGATCACCGCGCGGCGCATGGCGCGGACCTTCTCCGGATGGGTATCGGCGAAGCCTTGGGTGGTGAACAGCGTGTCGCCGTAGAAATCGATGCCGATGTCGCGCGGATCGAACATCCGCACGGGAATGTCGGCGCGGATCGCGAAATAGGGTTCGGTCGAGGTATAGGCCGAGGTCGCATCGATCCGGTCGGGGCTGCCGAGCGCCAGCGAGCGGACGTCGCCCGTATGGGGGACTTTGCGGACCTTGTCCAAATCGACCCCCGCCAGCTTGAGGTACGCGACCAACTCGGCCGCGTGCTCTTCCAGCATCAGGGTCCGGCCTTCCAGGTCGCGGACGGAATGAAGCCGGTCGTCCCGGCGCGCCAGGATGACGAAGGGCGAGCGTTGGAAAAAGGCGGCGACGGCGACCACCGGCTTGCCCGCCGTCCGCTCGATGATCAGGGTCGAATTGCCGACGCCGAATTCCGCCCCGCCCGACACCACGGAGGTTACCGGATCGACCGTCGGCCCGCCTTCCACCAGGCGCACGTCCAGCCCTTCGTCCCGGAAAAAGCCTTTCACCTCGGCCGCGTAAAATCCGGCGAACTGAAACTGATGCCGCCATTTCAACTGAATGCGCAGCGGCTGGGACACACCTTCATTACGGGCCGTGGCGGCCTGCGCCGGTTGCGACGAAAATCCGGCCATTACGGCCAGAAGCAGAACAGCGATTAATCCGGCGACCTTGGGAAGTCTCATCACGCCCATCATCGGCCTTCGGTCGTCACGCGGCACCCGGCACGTATTCCGGGCCCATGGGTAAAAGGCGCACGCCCGCGCGCAGGAACCGATAGGGATATTCCCGGGGGTCGACGATATGTGCGCCCGGCGCCACGGCGACCAGGGTCTCGGCGGCGATGGGGTCGAAATCGGCGCGGAAATGGCAGGTGCTTTTGAGGACCAGAATTTTTTGTTCCGTCGGCTCGATGCCGATGTGTTTGAAGATGTCCTGATCGTAAGCCTGCATGCGGCGGCTGGTCGTCACGATGGAGACGCCGCCGATCTTGAGCACCGCCGCCGGGCCGATGTTGATCTTGCGCCCGGGGATGCTGCGCCCCGTGGTGGTGAACTTGCCGTCGCTCAGCGCCGTCACCTCGAAGGTACCGTGAAACGGCTTGTCGCCGGGAATATCGTGCTTGCCGCCCAGGTCCAATTCGATGGTCGCCCCGACGCCGGCCTCGGTCGCCGCCTGGGCGGCCTCCGGGTCCCACATCACGCACATGGCCGCATCTTCCGCGCCCAGACGGACCAGAGCCTCCAACATGCCCGTGGTGTCGCAGGTGCCGCCGGCCCCGGGGTTGTCCTGGGTGTCGGCGATGACGATGGGGGCCGTCGCCGTCTTTGCCAATTCCATGGCCTTGGTCACGGCTTCGTCGGGCGTCATCAGGGGTTCGGCAAAGGCTGCCTCGCGCTCCAGGATCATCGCCTCCAACATGTCGGCGGTGCGGTCGGCGGCCTCCTGGCTATGGGCGTGGCAGACCACGGCGGGCCCGCATTCGGCCAGGTCCGACGGCGGGAACCCGGCGCCGTAGGAAAGGTTCATGATCTCGCCGCCTTCGGCCGCGACCGAGGCCTCGATGATCGCCTTGGTCGGCTCGACCAGGGTGCATTGAAAATTCAGCGGCAGCAGGAAGGGAATGCGCCGCAAGGCTTTGCCCTTGGGTATGCCTTCTTCCAGGATGCGCATGAGAATCTTCGCCGACCGGCTGCCCGTATGCTGGCGGTCGATATGGGGATAGGTCAGATAGACGGCCATGCCGTCGCAGTTGTCGACGATCTGCTGCGTCAGATTGACGTGATAATCCAGGGTGATCACGACCGGAATGTCCGGGCCGACGCAGGCCCGCACCCGGCGCAGCACCTCGCCTTCGGCATCGGGGAAGGTTTCCGAACACATGGCGCCGTGCAGGTCGAGATAGACCGCGTCCACGGGCATGGCCTGCGACAGCATGCCGACCAGTTCGCCGACGATGCGCTCGAAACAATCGTCGGTGATGTAGCCGCCCGCCCCCGCATGGCCCCAGATCAGCGGCACCAGGTCATGGGACGGATCGATGGTGTCGAGAAACCCGGACATGCCGAAGGACCCGCCTTGGGTCCGCTCGACGACTTCGTCGCGGCGGGCCAGCGGCGGGAATTCGCCGCCCCGGGCGTAATAGTCGTAGTCGGTTCTCATGGGAACGAAGCAGTGGGTTTCGTGCAGGAAACCGCCGATTGCGATGCGGGCCATGGATATCTCCGGTGTCGTTCTGCGGCACGCGGCGCGTGCCTGTCGTTTCTTCCTTTCTACGCCGCATCCCGGTCATTTGGAAAGGTGCCGAAGAAAAAGCGGGGCCCCCGAAGGCACCCCGCTTGGTCTCGTTCGTTGGCCGGATCGGCCGTTGGCCGGACCGGTCGCCGGTCGGATCGGTTCTTAGCCGGACCGGTTCTGGCGGTTCTCGATCAGATCGTCGACGACGGCCGGGTCGGCCAGGGTCGAGGTATCGCCCAGGTTCGAGAAATCGTCCTCGCCGATCTTGCGCAGGATACGGCGCATGATCTTGCCGGACCGGGTCTTGGGCAGGCCCGGCGCCCATTGCAGCCAATCGGGGCTGGCGATCGGGCCGATTTCCTTGCGCACCCATTGGATCAGTTCCTTGCGGAGATCGTCCGTCGGCTCGACCCCGGCGTTCAGGGTGACATAGGCGTAAATGCCCTGGCCCTTGATGTCGTGGGGGGCCCCGATCACGGCGGCTTCGGCGACCTTGTCGTGGGCGACCAGGGCGCTCTCGACCTCGGCCGTGCCCATGCGGTGGCCGGACACGTTGATCACGTCGTCGACGCGGCCGGTGATCCAGTAATAGCCGTCTTCGTCGCGGCGGCAGCCGTCACCGGTGAAGTACTTGCCCTTGTAGGTCGAGAAATAGGTGTCCTCGAACCGTTTGTGATCGCCGTAAACGGTGCGCATCTGGCCGGGCCAGCTGTCGATGATGCAGAGGTTGCCTTCGGCGGCCCCGTCCTGCGGGACGCCGTCGGCGTCGACGATTTGCGGCTGAATGCCGAAGAACGGCCGCGTGGCGGACCCCGGCTTCAACGCCGTCGCCCCGGGCAGCGGTGTGATCAGGATGCCGCCGGTTTCCGTCTGCCACCAAGTGTCGACGATGGGGCAGCGCTTGTCGCCGACGACCTCGTGGTACCACATCCAGGCTTCCGGGTTGATCGGCTCGCCGACCGTTCCCAGGATGCGCAGCGATTTGCGCGACGTCTTCTTGACCGGCTCGTCGCCGTCGCGCATCAGGGCGCGGATCGCCGTCGGGGCGGTGTAGAAGATATTGACCTGGTGCTTGTCGCAGACTTCCCAGAACCGGGACATGCTGGGGTAGTTCGGCACCCCTTCGAACATCAGGGTCGTCGCCCCGTTGGCCAGCGGGCCATAGACGATGTAGCTGTGGCCCGTGACCCAGCCGACGTCCGCCGTGCACCAGTAGATTTCGTCGCCGTGATAATCGAAGACGTACTGATGCGTCATCGAGGCATAGACCATGTAGCCGCCGGTGGTGTGCAGGACGCCCTTGGGCTTGCCGGTCGATCCCGAGGTATAGAGGATGAACATCGGGTCTTCCGCGCTCATTTCCTCGGGCGCGCAATCCGCATCGGCGGCGGCGACGGCGTCTTCGTATTTGACGTCGCGTCCGTCGACCCAGTTGACGTCCTTGCCCGTGCGGGTGACGACGAAGACCGTCTCGACGCCGCCGGAAATCTCGATCGCCGCATCCGTGTTGGCTTTCAGGGGGATGGGACGTCCGCCGCGCACGCCTTCGTCGGCGGTGATCACGCAGTTGGAGCCGCAATCGCCGATGCGCTGCGCCAGGGCTTCCGGCGAGAACCCGCCGAACACGATGGAATGGATCGCGCCGATGCGCGTGCAGGCCAGCATGGCATAGGCCGCTTCCAGAACCATCGGCATGTAGATGGTGACGACGTCGCCTTTCTTGATGCCGCGCGCCTTCATGGCGTTGGCCAGGCGGCAGACGTTCTCGTGCAATTCCTTATAGGTGACCTTGGCGTCGTCCTTGGGGTCGTCGCCTTCCCAGATGATGGCGACCTGGTCGCCCTTGTCGGCGAGGTGCCGGTCGATGCAGTTGACCGAGGCGTTCAGCGTGCCGTCGTAATACCATTTGATCGAGACGTTGCCGTAGTCATAGCTGACGTCCTTGACCTTGGAATAGGGTTTCATCCAGTCGATGCGCTTGCCGTGCTCGCCCCAGAACGTTTCCGGGTCCTCGACGGACTGCTTGTACATCTCCAGGTATTGATCGTTGGTGCAGAGCGTGTCCTTGGCGACGGACTCGGGCACCGGAAAATCGTGCACTTCAAACATGTCGGTAGGAACCTCCCAATGTTGCCTGCGGCATTCGCCGCTTTTTGGTGCGGGCACGGTTTGCGTCCCGCCCGATCAAGTTCCCGACGCCGTCTCGCCGGCGGCCGATCCTGGCCGCCGCGGACGCGCCGTTCGCCGTTCCCCGAACCGGGGCCACTCCCCCGGCTTCCCTTCGGTCTCGAATGGTAGGGCGAAAACCCGCCGGAGAACAAGGAATTGGGCCGGGGACCTTCCCCTGCCGATGCCTGGATAGGCGAAAATCGGCCATCGCGCAAGCGAGACCCGAAAATTATCGTGTATTTACAAAGGGATGAGTGTCTACAGTAAAACTTTGACTAGACCGTCGCCCAGCCGCGTTTCGACCGGCGTCAGCCCCTGCCCGACGCAGGGGCCCGCCACGCAGTTGCCGTCCTCGATCTCGAACAGGGCGCCGTGGGTCGCGCAAAGGATGTATTTGCCGTCCTTGGTCAGGAACCGCCCCGGCCACATGTCCAGCGGCGTGCCGACGTGGGGGCAGGAATTGACATAGGCGTGGACCGCTTCGCCCTTGCGCACGGCAAGGATCAAGGTGCGGTCGATCTCGAACCCGGCGGAGCCGCCGTCGTCGATTTCGTCCAATCGGCAAAGGGTATGTTCGGCCATGGCGTGTCGGCCCCGGTCGCGGTCCCGCGCCTTATTCGGCGGCCGGGATGACCTGTTTCCAGCGCATCACCCGCGTACTTTCGAACAATCCCGCCTTGGCATAGGGATCGGCGGCGGCGAAGGCTTCGGCGGCGGCGCGGTCGGCGACGTCGATCACCAGCATGCTGCCGATCATGCTGTCGCCGTCGTCGGACTGCATCGGCCCGGCGGTGACGATCATGTCCTTGCTGCCTTTCAGGAACTCCAGATGGTCCGGGCGGTTGTCCATGCGGACCTGCGTGTGGCCGGGTTTGTCGATGCAGAAGATGACGAAGGTGGTCATGGTTCGGTTCCTTAAAGTCTCTAGATTTCTTTCGTGAACGGGCGGGCCAGCAGGCTTTCGATCACCTTGTCGATGTCGCGGCCGTGATTGACGATGGCGTTGACGGCGGTGCAGATCGGCATGTCGACGCCCAGGCGCCCGGCCAGTTCGATCACCGCGCGGGCGGAAAACACGCCTTCGGTCACGGCCTTGCGTTCGCCCAGGATGTCGGCCAGCGGCCGGCCCGATCCCAGCGCCACGCCCAGCGAGAAATTCCGCGACTGCATGGCGTTGCAGGTCAGCGTCAGATCGCCGATCCCGCAAAGCCCCATCAGGGTTTCCGCCTGCGCCCCCTTGGCCAGGCCCAAGCGCACGACCTCGGCCAGGCCCCGGGTGATCAATGCCGCCCGCGTGTTGTCGCCCATGCCCTTGCCCTGGACGATACCGCAGGCGATGGCCAGCACGTTCTTGACCGCCCCGCCGACTTCGGCGCCGATGGGGTCGCCCGACCGATAGGGCCGGAAATGCGGGGTGCCCAGCGCTTGAATGAACTGGTCGGCCAGTTCGGCATCCTCGGACGCCAGGGTCACGGCCGAGGGAATGTCGCGCGCCACCTCGGCGGCGAAGGTCGGGCCGGACAGCACCGCTTGCGGGGCGCCCGGCAGGGTCTCGGCGACGACTTCCGTCATCAGCTTGCAGGTCTCGTTCTCGATCCCTTTGGCGCAGATCAGCACGGGCGCGGTCACGTTCCCTTGGCCCGCCATGGCCTTGGTCACCGGGCGCAGGAACTGCGATGGGGCAACCAGGATGATCGCGTCGGCGCCGTTGATTGCCGCGCCCAGATCGGCGGTCGCCTCGATGGCGGGGTCCAGGTCGATATCGGCGAGATAGGGATTGCGGTGGTCCGTATTGATCGCGGCGGCGATATCGGGCTCGTGCGCCTGCAGGATCACCGAACGGCCCGCCCGATGGGCGACCATGGCAAGCGCCGTGCCCCAGGCCCCGGCGCCGATGACGGCGAAACGTTCCATGGCGTCTCTTTTAATGAAGGGGCGATGACCTGGAAAGAGGAAGAAGGAGCGAAGCCCCGACCAGTGCTTTTTATTTCATAAACCGGAAAGGCTCAGGCTTTTACCCCGGCGCCGACGGCCTTGGGCGCCTCGGGATCCAGCGGCCAGCGCGGGCGCGGGCGGAAATCCAGGCCGTCCTGGAGGCCCAGGCGGAAGCGTTCGACCCCGGCCCAGGCCACCATGGCGCCGTTGTCGGTGCAAAGTTTCGGGGCGGGGGCGGCAAAGGCGAGGCCGTTGCCGGCGGCCAGGTCCGTCAGCCGCGCGCGGATCGCCTGGTTGGCGGCGACGCCCCCGGCGACGACCAGGGTGCCGGTCTGCCCGGCGGGCAGATGGTCGGTTTGGTAGGTCTCGATGGCGCGGGTCGTGCGTTCGGCCAGCACGTCGGCGACCGCCGCCTGGAACGAGGCACAAAGGTCGGCGATATCCTGTTGGATCAGGTCGCCCGGCGGCAGGGCTTCGATGGCCATGCGCACACGGGTCTTGAGGCCGGAGAACGAGAAGTCGCAGCCCGCGCGGCCCTTCAACGGGCGCGGCAGGTCGAAACGCGTGGCGTCGCCCGAAAACGCCGTCTGCTCCACCGCCGGGCCGCCGGGATAGCCCAGGCCCAGCATCTTCGCCGTCTTGTCGAAGGCTTCGCCGACCGCGTCGTCAATGGTGGTGCCCAGGCGCCGGTACTTGCCCACGTCCTCGACCACCAGCAACTGGCAATGGCCGCCGGAGACCAGCAGCAGGAGATAAGGAAAGGTGACGTCGTCGGTCAGCCGCGCCGTCAGGGCATGGGCCTCCAGATGGTTGACCGCGACGAAGGGCAGGCTCCTGGCGGCGGCCAAGGCCTTCGCCGTCATCACGCCGACCAGCACGCCGCCGATCAGGCCCGGCCCGGCGGTCGCCGCGACGGCGTCCAGATCGTCCCAGCCGACGCCCGATTGCGCCATCGCCCGCGCGACCACCGCGTCGACCTGATCCAGATGGGCGCGGGCCGCCACTTCGGGCACCACGCCGGCGAAGGGTTGGTGGTCGGCCAATTGCTGATGCACGACGTTGGACAGCACCTCGCGCGCGTCCGTCACGACGGCGGCGGCGGTTTCGTCACAACTGGTTTCGATCCCGAGAACACGCATAAGCGATAGATGGTCAATTTCTTGGTTGCGGCAATGGCCGGGGACTTTACTCTGACGCCCGCTCCAGAACCAAAAGGCTTTTTCTGACGTGACCAACCCGGACGATCCCAAGACCCTGCGCATCGGCACGCGCGGCAGCCCCCTGGCCCTGGCCCAGGCAAACGAGACCCGCGCGTTGATCGAGGCCGCGCATGGCGACCCGACCCCGCTGGGGACGACCGAAATCGTCGAAATCAAGACGACGGGCGACATCGTGCTCGACCGGCCCTTGGCCGACATCGGCGGCAAGGGCCTGTTTTCCAAGGAAATCGATACGGCGTTGCTGGACCGCCGCATCGATCTTGCCGTGCATTCCATGAAGGATCTGGAAACCTGGATGCCCGACGGCATCGTCATCGCCGCCGTGCTGGAACGGGAAGACACCCGCGACGCCTTCATCTCCGAAAAGTACGCGGCCCTGTTCGACCTGCCCGAAGGCGCGGTCGTGGGCACGGCATCGGTCCGCCGTCAGGCGCAGATCCTCCATCGCCGCCCGGACCTGAAATGCGTGGTCTTCCGTGGCAACGTGCAGACGCGCCTGGGCAAGCTGGCCGACGGTCAGGCCGACGCGACGATCCTTGCCTGCGCCGGGTTGAACCGTCTGGGCCGCACGGAGGTCGTGACCCAGGCGATCGATCCCGGCGAAATGCTGCCCGCCGTCGCCCAGGGCGCCGTCGCCATCACCTGCCGCGCCGACGACACCAAGGTCCGCGACATGCTGGCGTCCATCGATCACGCGCCGACCCATCTGCGGGTCACCGCCGAACGGGCGATGCTGGAAGCCCTCGACGGGTCCTGCCGCACGCCGATCGGTGGGCTTGCCGAATTGTCCGACGACGGGACCGAAATGACCCTGACCGGCCTGGTCGCCAAGACCGACGGCAGCATCCTCCACCGCGCTGTCCGTACCGGCCCGTCGGCGGGGGCTTATGACCTGGGCCGAGGACTCGGGGAAGAATTGAAATCCATGGCCGGCCCCGGTTTTCTCGACGATCCGGGCCCGTCCTAGGCCATGCCGGCGATGCTCGTTACGCGCCCGGAACAGGATGCGGCGGCGACGGCGGCGCGGCTCCGCGATCGGGGTTTCACGCCCATCGTAACCCCCTTGATGGTGGTTGATGTCGCGGCGGGACCGGCGCTTGATCTCGGCGGGACGCGCGGCCTCCTGATGACCAGCGCCAACGGCGTGCGGGCCTTCGCCGAACGGCAGGCGGGCGCCCTGCCGGACCTGCCCGTGTTCTGCGTCGGCGACGCGACGGCCCGGGCCGCGCGGGCGGCGGGCTTCGGGAATGTGGAAAGTGCCGGGGGCGACGTCGACGATCTGGCGCGCCTCGTCATGGATCGTCTGCCGCCGGGGGACGGTCCGTTGCTGCATGTCGCCGGGACCAAGGTCGCGGGCGATCTTGCGGGCCTGCTGGCGGCGGGCGGATATGCCTATCGCCGCGAGGTTCTGTATGAAGCCCGCGCCGCCGAGACCCTGCCCGAAGTGGCGGCGACGGCGATTCGCAGCGGCGAGGCGGCGGGGGTTCTGCTGCATTCGCCGCGTTCGGCGGCGCTATTCGATCGGCTGGTCACCGATGCCGGGCTGCGCGGCGCCTGCGGGGGGATGACCGCCTATTGCCTCAGTGCCAATGTCGCGGCCAAGGCCGGGGCACCCTGGGCCGCCGTGCGCGTCGCCGCGCGGCCGACCGAGGGCGATTTATTGGACCTGTTGGCTGCCCGCGCGCCCTGATCCCATCCGTCAGCACCTTGCGTGTCGGCGCGCCGCAACGTACCTTGGCGGCAACGAACAAGGACGACGGGAGCCTTCCAGCCATGACCACGCCGCCTGCAAAAAGCACCGGATCCAAGGGTGGTTCGCGGGCCAGCCGGGCCAAGGGCGCGGCGAAGAAATCGGCCCGGGAATCCGCCAAGACCACCGCCGCCGACGCCAAGAAAGACCCCGCGGCGCCGCCGAGCGATACGAAGCCGTCCACGCCCCCCGCGGGCGATGCGTCGCCCGCGGCCGAACCGTCCCCCGGGCCGTCGGCGTCCGGGTCATCCGACGGCAACGCGCCCTCCGCTTTCAACGCGCCGCCGCCGCGCGGGGCGGGGTTCGTGCGCGGGCTTGCCTGGCTGACCCTGGTGATCGGTATCCTTGGGGCGGCGGGCGCCGTGACCTGGCCGATGTGGTCGGACAAGGTGGCGGAGGTTCTGCCGTTCCTGGCGCCCGCGCCGGCGCCCGAACCGGCGATCGACGCCTTGGCCGGACGGATCGAGGAATTGGAAAAGCAATCGGACGCTTTCAAGCAGATGGAGGCGGAGCGGGCCCAGTTCCAATCGGAGTTGAAGGTCCTGATGGACCGCCTGGCCGAGGTCGAAGGCGCCGTGGCCGAGGCCCGCGCGCTGGTTCGGGCGACGGACGTGCCGGAAAGCAAGGCAATGGCCAGCGAATCCCTGAAGGCATTGTCGGACCGTTTGGAGCAACTCGAACAGGACGGCGCCCAGGTCGGCGCCTTGTCGGCGCGATTGGATCAGATCGAAAAGGGCCAGACGGACCTGGGCCCGGCAAGCGATTCCTCCCTCGCCCCCGATCCGCAATTGCGCGACACCCTGGAGGCCATGGCCGATCGCCTGCGCCGCCTGGAACAGGAAACGGATGGCGCCAAGAACAACGCCGCCGGGGACGCCGCCGCCCGATCCCTTATTCTGGGGGTCGCCCAATTGCGAGATTCGGTGCGTGGCGGGAAATCCTTCCAGGCCGATCTTGAAAGCCTCAAGGCCCTGGCCGAAGGCCGCCCGGCGATGACCCAGGCGCTGGCCCAGTTGACGCCCTTCGCGGGGACCGGCGTGCCGACCCTGGCGGCGCTGCGCCTGCGCTTCGCTGACCGGGCGGGGGCCATCGTCGCCGCCGCCGGCACGGCCGAAGGCGACGGTTGGATCGCCGAGGCGGCGGCCAAGCTGTCGTCGCTGGTGACCGTGCGCCGGGTCGGCGAGACGGCCGAAGATGGCTCCGTCGACGCCCTGGTCGCCCGTGTCGACGGGCTGCTCGCGGCCGGCGATCTGAACGGCGCGGTCGAGGCATTGAGCCTGCTCAAGGGCAAACCGGCGGACGTCGTCGCTCCCTGGCTGACCGCCGCGCAGACGCGCCTGGCGGCGGAAAAGGCGGTCGCCAATCTGAACGTTCACGCGCTCTCGCTTCTGGCCCCGCCGAAGGCCGGGGGATAAGGACAGCGCCATGCTCCGCGCCATTCGTTTTCTGGTCATTCTGGGTCTGCTGATCGCGGCGGCTCTTTGGCTGACCGACAGTCCCGGGTCGATCAGCGCCGAATGGCGGGGCTACCGGATCGAAACTTCGGCGGCGTTGCTGATCGCCGGGGTGGCCTTGATCGCCGTGGCGGCTGCGGTGGCCTATCGCGGCTGGCTGTTCCTGCGCCGCACGCCGGGCTCGATCGCGTCGGCCTGGCGCGAACGCCGCCGCCGGCGCGGATACGAAGCGCTGACCCGCGGTATGGTCGCCGTGGCCGCGGGCGATCCGCAGGAAGCCCAAAAGCATTCCAAACGGGCCGAGGTTCTGTTGAACGAACCGCCGTTGACCATGCTCCTTTCGGCTCAGGCGGCACAATTGGGCGGCGACGAGAAGGCGGCCGAGGAGTTTTTCAAGGCCATGGCCGACCGGCCGGAGACGGAATTCCTGGGCCTGCGCGGCCTGTTGTCTCAGGCGCTCAACCGGCAGGACAAGGACCGGGCGTTGGAGTTGGCGCGCCGTGCCTACCGGTTGCGTCCCGCATCGGAATGGGTCGCGACGACTCTGTTCGATCTGCAGGCGCAATCGGGTCTCTGGCTGGACGCCAGCGTGACGAACGAGGAACTGGGCCGCCGCCGCCTGGTCGACCGCAAGACGGCCGACCGGCGCAAGGGCGTGCTGGCCTTCGAACAGGCCCGCAAGGACCATGCCGACGGCGATCCGGCGGCGGAATTCAAACACCTGCGCCAAGCCCACGACATGGCGCCGGACCTGGTGCCGGCGGCGGTCCGCCTGGCCCACCTGATGACGGCCGACGGCAAGGGCCGGCGGGCGGCGGGCATTTTGGAGAAAGCCTGGATTTCGGGGCCGCATCCCGAGATCGCCCGTGAATACCTGAACGCCAAGGGCGTCACGGATGCCTTGGGTGGGGTCAAGGCCATGGAGAAACTGGCGAAGTCCAATCCGGAACACGCGGAAAGTCATCTGGCATTGGCGCAGGCGGCGCTCGAGGCCGAATTGTGGGGCGAGGCGCGGACCCATCTGGAAGCGGTCCTGGACGCACCCGACGGCGGTGGATATGCAGGCCGCGCGCTGCGCCTGATGGCGGCGGTCGAGGACGGCGAGGGCGCCAATCCCGGCATGGCCCGCGACTGGCTGATGCGCGCGGCGACGGCGGGGCCGGACAAGGCCTGGGTCTGCACGACCTGCGGCAACGCGGTGGCGACCTGGGCGGTGACCTGTTCCAACTGCGGCACGTTCGACGTATATGCCTGGCGCACGCCGCCCCATGCCGAGCCGCTGGCCCCGCAGGGCCTGGCGTGGTCTGGTCTGCCCGGTGACGACGACGGCGCCGCCGGCGCGGTCTCGGGAACCGCGCGCCTGCCCGCGCCTAAGGACACGGGCGGCCCGCCCGAAACCGGCGGCTGACGCCGTACCCGGCGGACGCACGAGGGATGTTGTTTCGTCTTGACTTACGACGCCGCCTGATAGAGTTTCCCGCTGGACGACGGGCCGATCCGAATGACCCCTCGTCCCGGCGCCGCCTTAGCTCAGCTGGTAGAGCATCGCATTCGTAATGCGAGGGTCGGGTGTTCAAGTCACCCAGGCGGCACCATTCCCCTTCCTTCCGATCTTGTCAGGTCCATGAGTTCTTCCGCGGCCCGATCTTTGGCCGTCCAATCGCGATGGGCCGCGCTTTCCGCCGCACTGTCCGCGGCTTTGTCGGCGAGCACTCCGGTGATAAGAAAGGGTTTCTGTCGATTGATCTCCTGGCTGCGATGACCCCTGCGCCGTATCCGTCCGCCTATCTCGCCCGGAGCTCCGCGGTCGGCCTGCTGGCCGTTCCGGCGGGGTTGTTCCTGGTTAACGGCTTGCTCGTGTTGACGCTCAAGGGCTCGGGCGCGCCGGCGGCCGCTTATGCATTGATCCTGCCGTTGGGTTTGGCGACCGCGGTTTTATTGGTCCGCTATCTTGCGGCCCGGGGCGCCCTGCCGTCCGGCCGCCAGTTGCTCGTGCTGGGCGGCTACGCCGTGGCGGCGTCTATAGCGCATCTTCTTATCTATGGCACTGCGATCAACAATGACGCGACTCTGCATGCCGCCCAGGCGCTTCATACCTTCGTCAGCGACGGACGGTTTTCGTTTTCCGAAGCGCCCTTCGTCAGTTTCGGCGATCAACCCCTCGCCAAACATTGGCTGCCCAACAATCTGGAATACGCGAGTACGGCGATCGCGCGGATTTTCGGGCTGAGTTTCGAAACCCAGACGATCGGCGTGACCTTCGCCTACAACGCCCTCTACGTGGCGGCGTTGTTTGCCGTGATCCTGACGTTCGTCGGCGCAGTCCCGGGCATGATCCTGGCCACGACGTTTCTGGCCGCCCTCTATGCCTTGATAGGCAACGCTGAGGACATCGTCGGCATGGGCATTTTCCGAGGCGGCGAAAACAAGGGTCTGATCTTCGGGTTCTATTATTGGGCGGTCATCGGCCTGTGTCTGGTTTCGCCGGGCCGGCAGCCGGCGGTCTCAGCCGCACCGTGGGTTCTTGCCGGATTCATGTTCAGTGCAGTCATGGTTTCCGCCAACTTCCCCGTTCTGGGGGCCTTGGCGCTCGTCCTCGTGCTTGGCGGGGCCGTCACCCGGCCGCTGTCCGAAAATCTGCGCGCGGCCAGCTGTTTGGTCTTGCCCATTGTTCTCGCCGCAGCGGCATATACGCTGGTGCCCGGCGGAGACGTCATGGCCTCCCATAGCGACAATTTCACGCCGGCCGGCGGGGGGTATGTGCCGCGCTTCGTGGACATCTTCACCTATCCGAAAAAGCATTGGTTCGCCGCCTCGGCGGTCGTCTTCTTGCTGTTCTGGTTCGATCGGGCGTTGGCACTGCAGTTGGCGGCCTATCTTCTGGCTGCGGTCATCGCCCATACCGAATGGGCGTACGGTCTGATCTCCGCCGTCTTGGGCGACCATGCGCAAGTCACTTGGCGGTTTCTGATCCTGCTCAACCCGTTTGTCCCGGCGATAATCGGGGTGGCCGCGCTGGTGGGGCGATTGGACCAGGCGCGCCCGATACGTCTGCCGCTCTTGGGGCTGGCCCTTGTCGCGCTCGGGCTGGCGCTCCGGCCGCCGCCACCGCATCCTTATGTCGGGGCTATTCGCCCGGTGCTTCCCTATGTCGCGGCGCAATGCCGCCCCGGCGCGAGCATCCTGACATCACGTGCCTTGGGTGCCGTTCTGCCGGTCGTGGCGCCGACGTTCCGGATCCTGGCCGGTAAGGACCAATATCTCAATTGGCAAATGGGGAATCTGGCGCCAGGCTCCGTCGACCGGCGCCGCGCCCGGGATGTTCGTGACGCGTCTCGCTATCTGGGCGGCGTGCAAAGAAACGAACCCGCTTTCCTGGCTGCTCTTGCGGCGGAACAACCGGATATCGTGATTTTTGATGTCGCCCCGACCGCATCCGCGGAGGCGTCCTTGGCGGGTTACCGCAGGTCCCGGTTTGACGCGCCCTCGCCGTATGTTTCGGGAAAAACCGAAAGCTTCCTGATCTTTAGCCGTCCCGGCATCTGCAACGCCGCCGAGTGAACGGACATTCGGCCGGGCATAGGTCGCTCCCGCCGGCGCGCGGCTGGTCGTTTTCGCCGCACGACCAAGGCCGGCCCTTGAATAAATCCGGAAGCTCAAAAAGAAACCGGCCCGCAGGGGCGGGCCGGCGAGTTTAACAGGGAGGCCGTCGGGGGCGTCCGGGGAGGGAGGGGAGGGGTTGCACCCCGACGATGACCTAATCCTATCGCGACGCAGTTAGGCGGACAGTGACCGAGGTCACATTCGCAAAAAATAATTTATAGGGCGGAACGATGTTGGAAATCCGGGGCGCCGGCCCGGTCATGGGGATGCGCCTGTGCCTCCACGACGCGGGGCTCGCCATTGCAGATTGGTCGGAACGGATGAGAAAAATCGCAGGAACGCAGCCGAAGGTGCGGGGCGTCAGCGGCCGGCCTCAGTGCTCGGCGATCTGACGATAAAAATTCCTGTCGAGCAGGACCGCTTCCGACAGGGTGCGGCGGCGGTTCTGCGAATCCTCGCGGACCAGGACGTAGTGAGGGACGGGGGTGCGCTCGCTTCCGTTGGCGGCGACGACCCAGACCATGCGGGGTTCGTCCACCTTGACGAAACGGGCGCCCAGATCAATGCGTCGCTTCTTCATTTTTGGGGGTATTCGCGCTCTGTCATCGGGGTCGAAAAAGGGGTGAATAGGCACCTTAGCTAACGCGCCCTTCACCCTGAATTCAACGCAAAAATCGGGCCAAAAGGCGAAAATTTGGCTGGCGTAGAGCGTGAATTCATGCCTTGGGCGAAGGTGCCCGGCACCTTACGCCCGCAGGTTGACCAGGCGGCCACGAATGGCGCCGGTAAACAAGCTTTCATCACCGAATTCAAGGAAGGACTGAGCCGTCCCGCCCCGGGATTCCAGGGTATCGGCCAGCGCCGCGAGGCTGTTGAGCCGATCCGTCGCGACGTTGATCGCGGCACGGACGCGCGTGCGGGCTTCGGCCGCTTCCGCTTGGGTGAGCGCGCTCAACCCGCCGAGCGACAACCCCTCGGTATCCAGCGGTTGCGCCCGCACGGAAATACGGCCCCCGAACTCGGTCGTTTGGATCGTCGCTTCTCGTTGACTGCTGGAAATCAAGTTCGTCCGCCCGGTCTCTGCCTGTGCGACCAGGCGGTCGATGGCGGTCAGCGTGCGCCCGGCGGCAGAGGTGATGTTGAGCCGCGACACTCTCGTTTCATCCAGCCGTAATTCTGTCCGAGGCGACACCAGGCCATCGTTGATGGCGATCGAGAGTTGGCTTTCCAGGTTCCGCAGGTTGTCGATGATCCGCTGTCCGGCGGCGATCGACCGGCTGACTGCACGGTCGGCCTCTGCCGCGGTCAAGGTAATGCCGCGCCGGGGGTCAAGCGACAGTCCCAGCGAATCGGGTGTCGGGCGCGAAGGGGTCGGGGCGACGGTGCGCTCGATGACCAAGGCGCTTCGCGCGCGGTTGACGGCCAGTCCGCTCGACTGAATGGCCAGCGATGCGACGGCGGCGTTGATATCCGTGGTCATAGGCGTCTCGAGCCGAAAGCGGAGCCGGTCGGGCGTCGGCCGATTCGGTCGTCTGGCGAGGCGTCGCACCGTTCTGTGGTCGGCCCGGATGGCGGGCGGCGTCATCCCTACTGGATGCACCGGCGGCCTATGCGCCCGGGCATCGGGCCCGGGCGAAGAAGAAGTCTAGCAAGGCTGCGCCACGCCGCCAACCGCGCCGCTACGAAACCCTAAGGAAAGCCGCTAACCTATTGGCATTAAATGGTTAACGGTGGCCGTGCGGAGACTTCCTGGACGCCGAAGGCCACTACGGCAGTAGTTGCATCGGGGCAATTTCGCCACATCTGCGGAACGAATTGCGGCCGAATCGGGCAAATCTCGGCTGATTTTTCATTGTCCCGGGCCGAGCCGGGCGGTCTTCGGCTGGGCCCTGCATTTTGATCGCGGCAAAATATGAGTCGCGATTTATCAATCCGTTAACCAATTTCCTTCAACAATAACCTTGGCCCTGGACCGAATCCCATTGATCTGAAACCGGGGCCGGCGGCGGGCCAGGGGTTGCATCGGCGAGGCTTAACGACGATAGCAGTTGCATGGCGGGGCCGGACGGGTAAATTCATTGCATGCCGGGTACGGTACCGCCCCCGATCCCGGCGCCGGGACAGAGTTTTCTCCGTCCCGGGCCCGCGTATTGATCCTTTCATGGGCGGGGTGGTGTGAACGGGACAACGGGGCAAGGCGCATGACCCAGGACCTCAAAAAACATTCCTATACCATTCCGTGTTCGACCGGGTTCCGTGACGCGGTGATGGTCCTGGCGGCCAAACGGCGCGTTAACGTGGGCGATCTGGCGCGCTCGGTCCTGCTGGTCGTTCCGCAAACGGTCATCCAGGAATTTCCCGATCCGGGCGAGCCAGAGCCGGGTGACCGCGAGACGGTGATCCTTAAATCCGGCACCGCCAAGGGGCGGCCCTGGCGGCGCAAGCCGCGCCTGCAGGTTCGCATGGCCCCTGGGTTCGAGGTCGAATTCATGCGTCGCGCGCTCGCCATCGCGCTGGCCCTGGACGAGGGCCAAACCCAAGTCAGCCTTACGCCTTCGGCGGATGATGGCGCCCCCGAGCCGGCCGACGAGGACGAAGACGAAACCGGCGCACCGGGCCGTGCCGTCGCCGATCCCGAAGAACTGGTCCGCCTTCGAACCATCGTTTCGGTTCTGTCGTTCGATCCCTTGGCGGACGGCGTGCGTTCGCGGGAGGACGCGTTATACGTGCTTGGTTTTCCGCCGGGGCGCATTCCCGACACCCGGACATTGAGGGCCCGTTTCCGGATGCTGGCGACGATCCATCACCCCGACAGTCCCCACGGCGACCACCGCCGGATGAGCCAACTCAACAGCGCCATGGATATCCTGAAACGCGGTGTGGCCTGAGCCACGGCGATTATCCAATTATGTCGCCGGCACCTGTCCGGTGCGGCCCCGGAACGACGGACGGGTCATTGCGCAGCGGTCCCGCCGCAGATCCGTGCCTCGGCACCAATTCTTCTTGAGACCATCCGCCCGTTGTGGCCTCATGGGGTCATGGGGGGCGCTTCGCCCGGGCGTGCCGTCCGGGCCGATCGATCAAGAAACTTCAGGAAAAAAACATGAGATTGAAGGACAAGGTTGCCCTGGTCACGGGTGCTGGCTCGGGCTTTGGCGAAGGAATCGTGCGCCGCTTCGCAAAGGAAGGGGCGAAGGTCGTCGTCGCCGACGTCAACGCCGAAGCCGCCGACCGTGTGGCGCGCGACATTCAGGCGCGATCGTTCCAATGCGACGTATCCAAGAACGATCAGGTGAAAGCCATGGTCGACGCCACCGTCGACTGGTTCGGGCGGATCGACATTCTGGTCAACAACGCCGGCATCGCCCAGAAACGCGGCTCCTTGCTGAACGTTACGGAAGATGAATTCGACCGTATCTATGCGGTGAACGTGAAAAGCATCTATCTCGCCGCCATCCACGCCGTGCCCCATGCGGGCCCAGGGCGGCGGCGTCATCATCAACACGGCCTCGACCGCGGGCGTGCGCCCCCGCCCGGGCCTGACCTGGTACAACGGGTCCAAGGGGGCGGCGATTACGTTGACGAAGTCGATGGCGGGGGAATTGGCGGCGGACAAGATCCGTGTCTGCGCCTTGAACCCGGTCCTCGGC
>NZRL01000044.1 GCA_002696205.1 Rhodospirillaceae bacterium
CTCGCCTGTCTGGGGTTCCTGGTGATCGTCGCGTTGGATACCCGCAAGGTGCCGGGCGCGATCCTGATCGGCATCCTGGCGGTGACGGGCATCGGCATCGCACTCGGCCTGACGACGCCTTCGGGCGTCTTCGCGCCACCGCCCAGCCTGGCCCCGACCTTCCTCGCGCTCGATATCCCGGGCGCCCTCGACCTGGGCCTGGTGACCATCGTCTTCACCTTCCTGCTGCTCGACCTGTTCGACACCACGGGGTCGCTGATCGGCGTCTGCCAGCGCGCGGGCCTGCTCGACGAGAACGGAAAAATGCCGCGCCTGAAACGCGCCCTGGTCGCGGACGCGGGCGCCACGATGGTCGGCGCCGCCCTCGGCACCTCGACCACCACGTCCTATATCGAGAGCCTGGCCGGCATCCGGGCCGGAGGGCGCACGGGCCTGACCGCCGTTGTCGTCGCGGGCTTGTTCATCCTCGCCCTGTTCTTCGCCCCCCTGGCGGGCAGCATCCCGCCCTTCGCCACCGCCGCCGCGATTTTCTTCGTCGCCTGCGTCATGTGCCAGGCGATGGCCGACATCGATTGGACGGACCTGACCGATTTCGTCCCGGCGGTCGTGACCGCCCTGGCCATGCCGCTAACCTTCTCGATCTCCACCGGGATCGGCCTGGGCTTCATCGCCTATGTGGCGATCAAGGTCCTGAGCGGCCGGTACAAGGACGCAAGCCCCGCCATGATCGTGTTGGCCGGTATCTTCGTGATCAAGTTCGCGGTCGCTTAAACCGCGGCCCCTTCACTCGCTCAATGCCTTGCAGGGCGCGTAGCGGAAACATTCGGCGACATGGTCGTTCACCAGGCCCGCCGCCTGCATGTAGGCGTAGACGATGGTCGGGCCGACGAAGGTGAAGCCGCGCTTCTTCAAGTCCTTCGACAGTGCTTCCGCCGCCGCCGTCTTGGCGGGCACGTCGGACATCTGTTTGCGCTTGCCGTCGATGGGTTTGCCGCCGACGAAGGACCAGACGTAGGCGTCGAAGGAGCCATGCTCCTTCTGCACCGCGAGGAAGGCCAAGGCGTTCTTGCGCACGCCGTAAACCTTCAGCCGATTGCGGATGATGCCGGGATTAGTGAGGATCTTTTCAAGCTGTGGGTCGGTCAACTTGGCGCATTTCGCAGGATCGAAATCACGAAACAATTTCTTATAGTTATCGCGCTTTTTTAAGATCGTTTCCCAACTCAATCCAGCCTGCGCACCTTCCAGGTTCAGCATCTCGAAATGCTGCCGGTCGTCGTGCACGGGCACGCCCCATTCGGCGTCGTGATAGGCCTCGTAGAAATCCTTGCCCTGGCCGACCCAGGAACACCGCGCCTGTCCGTCCGCACCCGTCACCGTCATCGCGGCCTCCTCTGTTCGACGTCATTTGTTCGCATTTTGTTCACCTGCCGTCAAGCCCCCTGATCCGGCGCACCGCGCCACATATGAAAGCCACGGCCACGCGCCTTTTTACCCGCTTCGTGAAAAAATTGACGGCAATGTTGTGAAATAGTTTGCATCGCCGGAGTTCTGTGGCAGGTTCGGCGCAAGGCAGGTTAGACTTCGGCTTTGCCTATAGGGAGGACTACGCAACATGAAACGTTTCGTGACGACGACCCTAGCCGGTGCGTTGATCGCCGGTTTTGCCTGGGCCGCTGCGCCCGCCGCCGACGCTCATGCCTCGGCCGACGTGAAGTGGTACGGACAGGCCGCCTTCCGCATCAAGACCCCGGGCGGCAAGGTGATCGTGATCGATCCCTTCATCACCAAGAACCCGAAGACGCCCGCCGACGACAAGGACCTGGCCAAGCTGGGCAAGGTCGACCTGATCCTGGTCACCCACGGCCATGGCGACCACATCGGCGACACGGCGGCGCTGGCCAAGATGACCGGCGCCAAGGTCGGCGTGAACGCCGACATGGGCCATACCATGCGCATCCTGGGCATGGTGCCGAAGGAACAATTGGTCCGGTTCAACAAGTCCGGCCCGATCAACCCGATCGGCCCCGAGATCACCATCACCATGACCCATGCCGAGCATTCGTCCGAGATCGTCTCGAAGAAAGACGGTGTCGAGGCCATTTATCCGGGCGGCGAGCCGGCGGGCTACATCATCAAGCTCGAGGACGGCTATACCATCTACCATTCCGGCGACACGGGCGTGTTCAAGGACATGGAACTGATCCACGACCTGTATAAGCCGGACCTGGCACTGATCTGCATCGGCGGCTGGTTCACCATGGATCCGCGCCACGCGGCCTACGCGGTGAACAAGTTCCTCAAGCCGAAGACCGTCATGCCGATGCACTACGGCACCTTCGGGCTGCTCAAGGGCACGCCGGACCAATTGAAGACACACCTGAGCGGCATGGGAGATACGACTGAGATCGTCGTCATGCAGCCGGGCGACGAGAAGACCTTCGGAAAGTAAGCCGAAGCCAAACTCTCCTTACCGAGAGCGGTCCCCATCGAGAAATCGTGGGGGCCGTTTTTCGTTTCAGGCAATGGCGACGGGTACGACGATCACCGCCAGGGCCGGGAGACGCTACGCGGGCCGCGCTTGGCCTCCCCCGCCCCGTCCATTTCCTCCAGCGCCTTGATCCGGGCGTCGAGCGGCGGGTGGCTGGAAAACAGCGCCTGCATGCGCCCGGCGCTGATCGCGAAGGCCTTCATCTCGTCGGGCATGGGCGGCGCGTCCTGGGCGGCTTTCAGGGCCTTCAGCGCGTTGATCATATGGCGCCTGCCCGCCAGTTCCGCCCCGCCCCGGTCGGCGCGGAATTCGCGCCAGCGCGAGAACCACATCACGATCATCATGGCGACGATGCCGAAGATGAATTCGGCGATCATCGAGACGATCCAGAACGCCGGGCCGTGTCCGCGTTCGACCCGGAACACCAAGCGATCGACCAAATGGCCGACGATGCGCGACAGGAAGATGACGAAGGTGTTCACGACCCCCTGGATCAGGGTCAGCGTCACCATGTCGCCGTTGGCGACGTGGGCGACCTCGTGACCGAGGACGGCCTCGACCTCCTTGCGGTCCATGGTGGTCAGCAACCCGGTCGAGACGGCGACCAGGGCGTTGTTGCGGTTCCAGCCGGTGGCGAAGGCATTGGGCGAGGCATGGTCGAAAATGCCGACCTCGGGCATGCCGATGCCCGCCTGTTTGGCCTGGGCGGCCACGGTCTGGAACAGCCATTGTTCCGTCGGGTTCGCGGGCTGGGCGATGATCTTCACCCCCATGCCCTTCTTGGCCATGGTTTTGGACAGGAACAGCGAGATCAAGGCACCGGCGAAGCCGATCACCGCCGAATAGACGATCAGCGCGTTGATGTTCAAATCGACGCCGTTCGATTGCAGCAATCCTTCCAGGCCGAGCAGCCGGAACGTCAGACTGATCAGGGCGACGATCGCCAGGTTGGTGCCGAGAAACAGCAGAATGCGCAGCATGTCCGAATATCCTTCCCCATACCAAACGACGGCCCGGACGGGGCGCCGCAAGTGCAAGGAATATCTAGTCGCGCCGGACCCCCGCGCAAGCCCTCGGCCCCGGAATTCCGCGGGAAACGCCGTTTTGCGGCTTAGGCCGCGACCTTACCGCGACGCCCGTCGGTGCAACCGACGATCATCCGCAACATGCGCCGGGGTTCGGTGTAATCGTCGACCGCGCAATGCATGGACGACCGGTTGTCGAGCCCGACCAGGGAATTCAGCGACCATTTGTGGCGATAGCGGAATTCGGGCTTCAACGCATGCTCGAATAGTTCTTCCAACAGGTCGTCGCTTTCCGCCTGCTCCAATTCCACGATCTTCATGGTGTAGCCGGGGCTGACGTAAAGGATCGGCGCATCGGTCTTGGGGTGCGGGCGCACGACGGGATGAATGACGTCCGGATGGGCCGCCTGCTGTTCCGGTGTCAGGGTCGGCGTGGCGCCCAAGGTCTTCCAGCCCCAACGATGGATCGCCGTCAGGCCCTCGAGCCGCCGCTTTGTGGCGTCCGGCAGGGCGGCATAGGCCGCGCGCATATTGACGACCTCCGTATCGCCGCCCTTGGACGGCAGATGGGTCGCGTAAAGGAAGATGGCGTCCGAGGGATTGACCTCGTAGGACAGGTCGGAATGCCAGAAAGCGCCCGCCGGCTTGGCCGTGTTGCGGCTTTCGGGGCTGTCCATGTTCTTCGCGATGATCGACACCTCGAAGCCGTCCGGATGGTGGTACTGGTCCAGGATATGCGGCACCAGGGGGCCGAAGCGGCTGCCGAAATCGCGCAGCCACGGGACGTTTTCCTCCAACTCGGGAACGACGATGGCGATATGGTCGAGCATCGCCTGTTCGACCGCCTTGAAGTCGCCGTCCGTCAGCGGCCTGCGGGAATCAAGGCCGTGAACGACCGCCCCCATGGGCGCGTCCAACGGTTCGATTTTAATGGTCATGGATGGGATGCCTCCGTCTGTTTTTAACAGTATACCACCCCGCCGCAGGACCGTTCCAGGCCATCGAACCCTTTGATTTCTATATAGCATTCCGGTCTGGAAAGGCGACCAAATTTACATAGCATTTTGTGCGGTTCGCATAGCCCCCGCGCCATTCATTAGGTTACGCTTCCAAGTCACAGGGTCCCGACCAAGGGATTCGGGGAGGGTAAACGATGGCCAGCCCACGCTTCGGACTGGAGCCGGTCGAAGGACCGTACGTCGAACAGACCTGGGATTTTCATGCGCCGGACCTTCTATGGATGCTGGCGTATTGGGACCAGCGCCGGGCCGGTCGGGCCTGTCCGCGCTGGCGCGATATCGACCTTCCTTCCATTTACGCCTATGCGCCGAAGCTCGTCGTCAAGGACGCCATAAACGGCGGAGAGGATTTCCGCGTCCGTTTCTGGGGAACGGACACGGCGGACTGGCTGCGCTTCGACGCCACGGGAAAATTGTTGAGCGAGTATTTCCCCGCCGCCGGCCGGGACCGAATTCTGGAGGCCCATCGTCTGGCGTTGCACGGCGACATGCCGGTGCGCCGAACGGGTTTAAGCGTCTACCCCGAACGCAGCTATGTTTCGTTCGAAACGATCGACCTGCCGTTGGAAAACGACGCGGGCGAGCGCGCCCATATCATTTCCATGAGCCGTTACGGTCTTGCCGATTAAACAGGGATTGGGAAGGCCGGCGCCCTACGGGAGGCCTCCGGGCGTCTTCGGCGTTACTATTCTCCGAAGTCTTCGACCAGATTCACATTGATATGCACGGACGAAATGATGTGCGCAACCTCGTCACCGCCATCGGACAGGGGCAGCCGAATACGTGAATATTCGCGGTACAAGCCGTCGTCACGGGTGACCTTGGAATGGAAGATAATCGGCCGGCGCTCTTCAACGATCTGTCGGCATTCATTGAATACCTTGTCGCCGAACAATCCGTTTTCATGAACCGACTTCCCGGTGCAGTCGTATCCCAGATTGACCGTGTTCGCCGTTCCCCAGAACCGATAGACGAAGTCCATCGGGTTGCGCTTGACGTCCAGGACGATCAGCAAGGGGATCAACTTATCGCTGAAATCCGTCAGCCGGAATTCCGACCAGGACGGCGCCCATCTCTCGCCCCGAAGGCGATCCCAATAGTCATATAACTCCGACAAAGATTCATGGAGATCCACGCCTTCCGGCGCGGACGTGGACACGTCCAAATCCAACGCAACAATCCTTATTCGCCCCCCCAGGCGTCGGGACGATTACTCGCCTAAAACGGTCGATAAATCAATTATATCGAAAGTCGGGTCTGCGCCTGAGGCGGGTTGCCCTGCCTAGGTCACGGAGGCGGCGGCGTCCGGCGTTTCAAAGGCCGCATCCTGTTCCCGGCGCAGACGCCAGAGCGCCGAGTTCGCCGGTTCTTCGACCATTTCCACGGTCAGGATTTCGCCGGGCCGCACATCCACGGCCAGGCGCGCGTTGGCCGCCAGATAGAACGGCAGGGCCGCCCCGGGCACCGCGGCCTGAGCCGGCCCGACCAAGGGCTCGATCCCGTCGATGGAATGGTGATGGCCGCTCATGTCCAGCACCTCGCCCGCGGAAAACGCGCGGGTCGCGCGACCCACGAGGTCGAAGGTCGGCTGCGGCGCGCGGCCGCTGGTCGGCATGCCGCCCCGTGCGGCGGCGATGATCGAGGCCGCCGCCTCGATCCCCAACAGGTGAACCGGATTATGCAGCAGGCCGTAATTGCCGCAGGAACTGACGGGAATGCCCTTGTCCCGGATCACCTTCCAGGTTTCCCGGTCGGAACACCGCACGATGACGAACACGCCGCCGGCCAGGCTCAATTCATCCGACCGGCGCAGGCAATTGACGATATCGACGACGCCCTGCCCGTCCTCGGCGTTCATCAGAACCCCGCCCTCGGTTTCCGGGCGGAACACGTCGGGCAGTTCCACTGTGCGCGCCAGCGGCGCGTGGAAGGCTTCGAAATCCGGTTTCAGGCCCGTCGCGTTGCAGACCAGCATCATTTCACAAAGGTCCGGCACCGACTTCAGCGCCGTCGGCCCCAGGGGCCCGGCCCGGTCGGCGAGAACTTCCGGGATATCGGCGCCTTCCAGGTTCCAGCAATCGGCGAAATCGGGCGCCTCGAACGTTTTGCCGTGATAGCGGAGTTCGCCCTTCGCACGGTGCCAGACGACGTCGTATTCGCTCGCCTTACCGGCCATGACGACGTCCAGGCCCAACAACTCGGCCCGCGAGATCAACCCAATCAGCAGGCTCGGCTGATCGCCATCCGGCAGGCTGTATACGACGCCGTTATCCGCCGCCAGACGGCCCAGCATAGGGCCGCAGACCGAGGCCATTTCCTTGGACGCCAGGATCAGGTGCTTGCCCGCCTTGATGGCGGCCTCGGAAACCGACGCCGCCGCTTCGGGCGCGCCCGTCGCCTCGACCAGCACCTCGAGGTCCGCGTCGACGAGAAGATGGCCGTCGGGAACCACGGCGCCCCGCCCCGCCGCCAGGACGTCGCGGACCTTGGCCGCGTCGCGGCAGATTTCGATGTCCGCCGCCGCCACGCCGCAGCGCAGCAGCACATTGACGGCCCGGTCCGGGTCCAGATCGGCGACCGCCGGCACGGACAGGCGGGGATGATCCAGCGACTGGGTGATCAGGCTGGCGCCGAATTCGCCCGCGCCGACCAGGCCGACGCGCACCGGCGCCGCATCGACGTCGCGATAGACTTCGTTGAAATCGACCATTGGGGCGGTCCGTCCTTTCGAGGTTAGGTCCCGCGGCGGGGGCCGAGGCCGCGGCCGCCACGGGACGGTC
>NZRL01000045.1 GCA_002696205.1 Rhodospirillaceae bacterium
CGGCGAAGCCCATGTCCGATTCCTGTTCCGTACTGATGGTGCCGCCGGTCAATTCCCAATCGCTCGGCTGGGTCACGCCCAACGCGCCGGAGATGTAAGGTCCGGTCGGCTGCGTCTGGGCCTGGGCCGCGGTCGGGGCCGTTACGGCAAAAGCCGCGAGCGCCACGGCGCAAGCGGCCAGGAAATTTTTGTTAATCTGCACGTCAATCACCAATGGTTTGGTTGTCAGGCACGTTTATCGGCCGGAGTATAGCCGATCTCGCTTTGCCGCGCCGCAACATTTCCGAAATTTTTTATCTCGGGCAGCCAAAAAATCGCCTTAAATCACCAGGCGATAGACCACGACGTCCTTCTCTCTGCCTTTTACCGGAAAACTCCCGACATGAACGAAGGGCATGCTGGACGGCAATTGCTTGGCGACGGCATCGGTGATCAGGATCGTCGTCGTGTTGCGCGGAACATCGACCTCACGGCCCAGGCTTTCGACCCGCTGACAGGTATTCACGCTGTCGCCGATGATCGTGTAATTGACGCGGCCTTCGGCGCCGATGTTGCCGACCAGGGCCGGTCCCGCATGCAGGCCGATCCGGACGTGCACCGGCGGCAATCCTTCCTGCCGGCGTTTCGCGTTGTCGCGCTCCAGCGCATCGGCGATCGCCATGGCGCAATAACAGGCGCGTACGGGCGCGTCTTCCAATTCCTCGGGCGCGCCCCAGAAAGCCATCAGGGCGTCGCCGATGTACTTGTCGATGGTCCCGGAACTGTTGTCGACGCAGCGGCCGAGAATCTGGAAATGTTCGTTCAGGAAATTGGCGACCTCGGCGGCGTTTTTGCCTTCGGAGAACGTCGTGAAGCCGACGATGTCCGTGAACATGATGGCGACCTGACGTTCCGACGATTCAATCCGCTCGCCTTCCGCGGCGACCAGCCGGTTGACCAGACTGCGCGGCACATACGTGCCGAACAGTCGCAGCGCGCCCCGCATGGTATTGAAGGCGCGCGCCAGATCGTCCAATTCGCGAATGTTGCTGCGCGGCAATTGGCTGACGGTATCCAGGTCCATATGGCTCAGCGCCTTGACCGCCAATGCGGTCTCGCGGATCGGCCCGGCGATCAGGTTCCCGGCGGATGAGAGCCACCGCGATAAGCGCCAGCCCGATCCAGGCCGAGGCAATAACCCGCTCGCGCTGGCCGAACATGTCGGTCGCGAGAAACCAGACCCCGAGGGTCCAGACATCGCTGCCGGCGGGCTGTACAGGCCGCAGGAAACCCACGTAATTCATCCCGTCGAGATGCGCCTCGACCGTCGTCATACCGGCACCCGACGGCCTGCCTTCGGCCGATTTCTCGACCAGCCCCTGCAGCACGAGATCCCCGGAACGATCGAGATCGATGACTGTGCGTCCCTCGGTGTAGTCGGGATGGGCCGAGGTCAGGTTGGGATGGGCCAGCACACCGCGCGCGCCGTCGAGCAGGAATGCCGTGCCGTTGAAGCGGCCGCTGACGTCGGAGACGACTTCAGAAATTCCGGCGAAAGAAACACCCGCGTAAACTGCCCCGAGATACCGCCCGTCACGATGAAACGCACGCCACAAACGCACCACGGGCGCCGCTGCCTGGGCGTCGAACGCGGGCTTGCTCCAGACCGCCTCTCCGCCTTCCATCTTTTGCAAGTCTGCGGGCACGGTCGCCCCGATCCCCCCCGCATTCGGATCGGCAACGGATCTGCCCCCGGCCGGCCGGGCAATACCCACGGTCGGCCCATCGACCGGCACGATCCCGGCACCGACGATCTGCGGCAAAGCCGCGACCGACGCCGACAACATCGCCCGTACATCCTCTGGATTGTAATTTTCACGCCCCGCCGCCATATCCGCGATCCAATCCACGTAGGCATCTAGCGGATCCAGGTAGTGGGTAAGCTGGGATTCGATCTGGTCAACGACCAGTTGGGCGTTGCGGCGGGTCAATTCCTCGGTCGCATCGCGGGCGATCGACCACTGCTGCCAGGCCGTCAGACCGATCCCGGCGGCGACGATCACCATGATACAGGCTGTCACCGTCGGCTTGATTCCAACGCGAAATAATCGCGGCCGATCAACCGGCGACGGCCCGTTGGGCACGCTGGACGGGGCGGGACCCAACGACGGCTCGGTCATGGGAGCGACGAGCCCCGGGGTGTAAGAATGTTCATTCCAGAAAAACCACAGTCAGAATGTGGTATTTCTATTCGTGTTTGCTTGAATACGCAATGGCGATCGATCTGCATAACCTGATAGGCATCATAGGTTTACGGGATCCCGCAGATCAGGTGACCGCATCCAAATCGAACGGCCTGTCATGGGTCAGGGACGGCACCTTGGCCCGTGCCTTGGCGACCTGCTCCATATCGATTTCCGCCAGCACGATCCCCGGCTCTTCCTCGCCATCGGCGATGACCGCGCCCCAGGGGTCGACCGCCAGCGAATGGCCATAGGTCTTGCGCCCGTCCATATGCTCGCCGGTCTGCGCTGGGGCCAGCACGACGCATTGCGCCTCGACCGCCCGCGCGCGCAGCAACACATGCCAATGCGCGCGCCCCGTGGGCCGGGTGAAGGCCGCGGGCACGGCGATGATCTCGGCCCCGGCATGAGCCAGGGCGCGGTAGAGATGGGGGAACCGAATGTCGTAGCAGATGGTCATGCCGAGTTTGCCCCAGGGCGTTTCGGCGACCACGGCCCGCCCCCCCGGCTCGTAACTCTTGCTTTCGCGGTAGCTCTCGCCGTTTTCCAGATCAACGTCGAACATATGGATCTTGTCGTAGGTCGCGACGATCTCGCCCGCATCGGAAATCAGCACCGACCGGTTGGCGAATTTTCGATCCAGGGTTTCGTGTTCGACGACCATCGAGCCGATCAGCACCCAAACCCCGGCGGCCTTGGCCGCTTCGCGGAACCGCGGCAGATACGGATCCGCATCGAACCCGGTGACCTTGGGGGCGACGTTCTTGGCGCCTGTTTCGACCAAGGTGACGACCTCGGGGAACAGCACGAAATCCGCCCCCTTTTGGGCGGCCTCGGCGATCCGCGCGACGATCATGTCGGCGTTGGCGGCGGGGTCGTTTCCCGAATTGGTCTGGACAAGGCCAGCGGTGAAGGTCGCGCTCATGGGGCAGACTCAGCCCAGGCCCAGCAGATTGTCCAGCGCGCCTTTGGCGTCCAACGCATGGATGCCGTCGCAATCACCGATATGGTCGCCGTCCGCGAAAATCTGCGGCACGGAGGTCGCCCCCCCGGCGCGGGACGTCATTTCCTTGCGCTTGGCCGGCGCCATCATGACGTCGATCTCTTCGAAGTCGACGCCCTTTTCGGTCAGCAGCCGCTTGGCCGCGTGGCAATAGGGGCAAAAGGGGCTGGTGTAGATTTCGATCTTCTTGGTCACGTTGCTGCGTCCGTGGGTTACATGTGAAAGGGGATCCGTCGGACCAGTTATATAGGTGGCATGGCGTCTTAGAAAAGGTGTCCCGTGATTCCGGCGGCGCGCGGCCTCAATCGACACGCGTCCGCACGACCCGCGCCAGGGTCAGCACGTCGACCGCCCCGGCACCCGCCCGCAGCAAGACCCGGGCGCAGGCCTCGGCGGTGGCGCCGGTCGTATAGACGTCGTCGATGATCAATATCCGCGCGCCGCGTATCCGTGCCTGAAACCGCGGGTTGATGCGGAATGCGCCGCGCACGTTGCGGGTCCGGCCGGCGGGGCCCAGGCCGCCTTGGGACGCCGTGCGGCGGTGGCGGATCAACAGATCGGGGATCACCGCCGGTGGCGCCGTATTAGGCAAAATCTCGGCCCGGGCGCGGACGAAGGCATGAGCCAGCAACGCCGATTGGTTGTAGCGCCGCCGCCAGAACCGGACCCAATGCAGCGGCACCGGCATGACGATATCGGCTTCCGCCGCCAGGTCCGCCCCGGCACGGGCCAGCCATCGGCCGAAGGCGGGCGCGGCCTCGGTCCGGTCGGCATGCTTGAAGGAAAGAATCAGGTCCCGGCTGGCATCGTCATAGACGAAGACGGCGCGGGCCCGCTCGAATACCGGCGGGCGGCGAATACAGGCCGCGCAGAGGGCATCCGCCCCGACATCGAACTCGAACGGTAGGCCGCACTTCGCGCAATGGGGCGGCGACAGGAAAGTCACCGCTTCCCAGCATTGCGGACAGAGGCTGCCCGGCTCGTCCACGCCGACGCCGCATTTCAGGCAATGGGGCGGCAGGATCACGTCGAGCATCCGCCGCGCCGCCCGGCGCAAGCCCATCGGCAGGGCGAAGGACGCCCCGGTCTTCGCCGAAGACGCGTCTGGGGACAAGCCGCCGTTTATGCCGGGGATGCGATATGTCATACAGGCACGATGACCGAATCGATCCATGTGTTCAATCGCGCCAAGGTGCGCGCTCACCGCGAGCGCGCCGCCGGCGCCCTCGACGTCCACGGCTTTCTTTTCGAAGAAACCGCCGACCGCCTCGCCGACCGGCTGGACGATATTACTCACCGCTTCCCCCTGGCGCTCGACCTGGGCTGTCACGGCGGCGAATTGGGGCGCCAGATTTTCGGCCCGCAGACCATGGGGCGCGGCGGCATCGAACGCCTGATCCAGGCCGACCTGTCCCCCGCCATGGCCGCGCAGGCACGCACGGCCGGCGTTTCAGGCATGCCTGTTTTGGCGGCGGACGAGGAGTTCCTTCCGTTCGGGGAAGCGACCTTCGACGCCGTGCTGTCGAACCTGTCCCTGCACTGGGTCAACGACCTTCCCGGTGCCTTGCTGCAGATCAGAAAGGCGTTGAAGCCGGACGGCCTGTTCCTGGCCTCCATGCTGGGCGGCGAGACCCTGGCCGAATTGCGCGAATGCATGGCCGAGGCCGAGATCGAATTGACCGGCGGCCTAAGCCCCCGGGTCTCCCCCTTCGCCGATGTCCGCGACCTGGGCGGACTGCTGCAGCGGGCGGGGTTCGCCCTGCCCGTGGTCGATGCCGATGTCGTCACGGTCAGCTATGAAACGCCGATGAAGCTTCTGTACGACCTGCGCGGCATGGGCGAGAGCAACGCCGTCGCCGAAGCCAAACCGGGCCTGGCGCGGCGCGACCTGCTGGCCAAGGCCATGGCGATTTATGAAGACCGGCATCTCGACGCGGACGGCCGTTTTCCCGCGACGTTCCGCATCCTCACCCTGACCGCCTGGGCCCCCGCGCCGAGCCAGCAGAAACCCTTGTCTCCCGGCAGCGCCGAAACCCGTCTGGCGGATATCCTGGATACGGAAGAGATCAGCCTGGGCGAAAAAGCACGACCGAAAGACTGATCCCAGCCGCCACCATCCACAGAGGAAACGCCGGCGGGCCGCCCCCGGTGTTATTCGGCGGCGCGGCCCGCGTCACCGGAAATCGCGCGCTTGGCGGGGAACACCAATGTCGCGGTCGTCCCGACGCCCGGTGCGCTGTCGATCTCCAGGGTCCCGTCATGAAGTTCGGCCAAGGCTTTGGCGATCGCCAGGCCCAGACCGGTCCCGGCGCGCCGGCGGCCCGGCGCCTGCTGGGCGCGCCCGAACGGCTCGAGCACGATATCCAACTCCGCCATATCGAAGCCGGCCCCCGTATCGGCGACCGCCAGGCATAGAGCGTTTCCATCAAGATTCGCCGACACCGCGATACGGCCGCCCGCATCCGTGAATTTGACCGCGTTCGACACCAGGTTCATCAAAGCCTGCAATACGGCCTTGCGGTCGCCCCGCATGTCGGAAATTTCCTCGGCCGTCTCGACGAGCAACGTAACCTCGACCGCCTCGGCCTGGCCACGGAACAACATGCCGATATCGTCCATCAGCGGCGCGATGCCGAAGATCTCGTCCTCGAGGTCCAACTTGCCTGCCTCGATCCGGGACAGGTCGAGAATGTCGGAAATGAGCGCGGACAGAATTTCGCCGCTGGTCCGGATGTTGCGGGCGTAGTCGAGGTATTTGGACCCCGGCGCACCGCCCAGCAACTCCATCTCCATGACCTGGGCGAATCCCAGGATCGCGTTCAACGGCGTGCTCAGGTCGTGGCCGATCCGCGCCAGGAAATCCGATTTCGCATGCATCAGGGATTCCGCGCGTTCGCGTTGTTCGGTGATTTCGCGTTCGGCCTCGATCATCTGGGTGATATCGCGGCCGACCCCCCGGTAGCCGCGAAACGCCCCTGTCTCGTCGAACACCGGGATACCGCTGATCGATAGATGCACCAGCGTGCCGTCGGGGCGCGCACGATCGAAACGGAAATCGGTGAACGGCTCATGGGCTTCGATCAAGGCTTCGTGGGCGGCCAGTTCCTCATCGGATATGCCGACCGGATTGGTCTCCCGCCGCGTCTTCCCATAATGATCATGGGCCTGCACCCCCGAGATGCCTTCGTTCTCGACCGAGACGAAGGTAAAGCGCAGGTCTTTGTCCTGTTCCCAGAACCAATCGGCGGCGATCGAGGCGAAATCGCGCAGGCGCTGCTCGCTCTCGCGCAGCGACCGTTCGGCGTTCTTCAATGGCGTGATGTCGGTCGACACGGTGACGCGGCTGCCGTCGGGCAGGCGCTGTTCATTGACCAACAGCCATTGGCCGTCCTGACGGGCCAACTCGAACGGCCCCCTGGGCTCATTGTGGCGTGCCAGCCGGTCGGCCAGCCATTCCTCCTCCCGGCCGACGGCATTGGGGTAAAGGCCTTTCGCCGTGACCGCGCGGATATGGTCTTCGAATGTCACCCCCGGTTCGGTCGCTCCCGCGACGGCTTTGTTCAGGTCGCGGTAACGCTGATTGCAGACGACGAGGCGGTCGTCCTTGTCCCACAGGACAAAGAGTTCCGACAGACCGTCGACCGCCGCCGACATGAGATCAAGGGCACGGCGGGCGCGGATTTCCGCCTCCACCTGACGGGTCAGGTCGGTCGCCACGCCGCGATATCCGACGAAATTGCCGGCCGCACCGAAAATCGGCTTGCCGCTGGTCGCCATGTGCTGGACGCGGCCGTCGGGGCCCCTTCGGGCATATCGGAAATCCTTGAACGGCCGATGATTCTTCAGGTCGTCCAGATGTTTCTGCCATTTCGGCAGGCTGGCGTCCTCGCCGGCCATTTCTTCGCGTGTCTTGCCGAGATGGAATTCGACGGGCACCCCGGTCACGTCCTCGACCCGGGGCGACAGGAAGGAAAAGCGCAAATCCTTGTCCATCTCCCAATACCAATCGGATGCGGCATCCGCGAAATCGCGGAACCGGGCCTCGCTGTCTCGGAGTTCACCGCGGATTTGGCGCAACTCGGCTTCGTGCTCGCGAACCTGCAGGGCCGCAAGGCAGAACGGGTAAACGACGCAGACAGCGGCCACGCCGGCCACGAAGGCAGGCACGAGAACTTCGCGGATGTCGGCCGCATAGAGCCCGAAGACTTTCTGTGCGACGAGATCGGCCACGACACTGGCGACGAAAACCAGTAGGCCGAAGAAGCCCGCCGAGAGCTTGGCGCCATAGAGCGAGATGAATCGAGTCAGCCGGGTCAACATCGCGGTAGGCCGTATACCACCACGTGATCAGCCTCCGATGTTATGGGTCCGGTCTGAAAAATATCGCAGGCGCCCCCGTCACCGCAACCTCGCCAAACGTCGAGGCGCCGTCAGGTGTCACAATCCTGAAACCCCCTGGGCCTAGGGTCCACGGCGAGCACCCCCCCGCGGCCCGAGGAGGTCCGGATGACCGGAGACACCTTCATTGCGGTCGATGAATACATCGACGAATTGTTCGCACCCGAGGATGATGCGCTGAGATCGGCGCAGGCCCGCGCGCGCGCCGCCGGTCTTCCCGAAATTCAGGTTTCCGCCAACCAGGGCAAGCTGTTGTACCTGTTTGCGCGGCTGATCGGCGCGCGCTCTGTCCTGGAGATTGGAACCCTCGCCGGGTACAGCACGATCTGGCTGGCTCGCGCCTTGCCCGCCGACGGTCGCCTGGTGACGCTGGAACGCGATCCGGATTACGCCCGTGTGGCGCGCGAGAATTTTCGCGCGGCGCGCCTGGACCACATGATCACGACGATCACCGGCCCGGCGCTGGATACCCTGCCGACGCTCGAAAGCGCCGGGGCCGGGCCTTTCGACCTGGTGTTCCTGGACGCCGACAAGGTCAACTTCCCGGCCTATCTGGACTGGGCCGTGAAGCTGTCGCGCCCCGGCGGCCTGATCCTGGCCGACAACGTCGTGCGCGAAGGCAAGGTCCTGCATCCCAACGACGACGACCCCTCGGCCCTGGGCGCCGCCGCCTTCAACCGCCAGTTGGCGCGCAATCCGCGCCTGGAATCGGTGGTCCTGCAGCAGGTCGGGATCAAGGGCCACGACGGCCTGGCGATCGCGCGGATCAAGGACTGATCCGATAACCGACCAACGGAACGTTGTGTTTTCCGGATCGGGGGGGTAGCTTCCCGCGCCATGAAGTTTCACGCACCCCTGGTCAAGGGCACCCTGGTCAAACGCTACAAGCGGTTCATGGCCGATGTGACCCTGGAGGACGGCTCGACCGTCACCGCCCATTGCGCCAATTCGGGCTCCATGCTCTCGGTCAACGAGCCGGGCGCGGAAGTCTGGATCAGCCCGGCCGCCAATCCGGACCGCAAGCTGAAATGGACCTGGGAGCTGATCCGCATCGGCAAGACCCTGGTCGGCATCAACACGGCCCTGCCCAACGCCATCGTCGCCGAGGCCATCGAGAAAGGGAAAATCCCCGAACTCGCCGGGTACGAAAGCCTGCGCCGCGAGGTGAAGTACGGCAAGAATTCACGCATCGACATTCTGCTGGAAGACCCGGAAAAGGGCCTTTGCTACGTCGAGATCAAGAACGTCACCATGCGACGGGACCTGAAGGACGGGCCGCTGGAATTTCCCGACGGCGTGACGTCGCGCGGCGCCAAGCACCTGGTCGAACTGGCGGACATGGTCGCCGAGGGCCACCGCGCGGTGATGCTGTATCTGGTCCAGCGCGGCGACGGCGACCG
>NZRL01000046.1 GCA_002696205.1 Rhodospirillaceae bacterium
AAACATCTTCAAGATCACTTATCGGCCTGCCTCTTCAGGCCTTTCTTCACGACTGCATCGACCGGTTCGGCGGGATCGGCGACGGCCATGTCGCCGACTAAATCCCCGAACTGTCCAAGGCCGATCCGGCGGGCTTCGGCATCGCCCTGACGACCATCGACGGCCATATTCACGACGCCGGTGACGCCGCCGTCGAATTCACGATCCAGTCCGTATCCAAGGCCTTCGTCTACGGGATGGCGATCGAGTTCTGCGGCCACGCGTCGGTGGCCGAGACGATTGGCGTGGAGCCGTCCGGCGATTCCTTCAATTCGATCCGCCTGGGTCCCGACAACCGGCCGTTCAACCCGATGGTCAACGCGGGCGCCATCGCCTGTTCGGCGCTGATCCAGGCGAAGGATCCGTCGGGCGCGTTCGAACGCATTCAATCCTGCCTGAGCGATTTCGCCGGGCGCGACCTGGCCGTCGACGAAGACGTCTACCGGTCGGAAAGCGAAACCGGCGACCGCAACCGGGCCATTGCCTGGCTGTTGCGCAACAATCAGGTGCTGCGGGGCGACGTGGACGCGGCGCTCGACGTCTATTTCCGGCAATGCGCGTTGCTGGTCAACGCCCGCGACCTGTCGGTCATGGGCGCGACCTTGGCCAACAACGGGGTCAATCCCCTGACCGGGCGTCAGGTTGTCAGCCCCCTGACGGCGGCGCGGACCTTGTCGGTCATGGTCAGTTCCGGAATGTACGATTATTCCGGCGAATGGATTTACCGGGTCGGCCTGCCGGCGAAAAGCGGTGTCGGCGGCGGGATCGTCGCGGCCCTGCCGGCGCAGGTCGGCCTCGGCACCTATTCGCCGCCGCTGGACGAACTCGGCAACAGCGTGCGCGGCTTGAAGGTCTGCGAGGAATTTTCCTCGCACTTCGGGCTGCATCTGTTGGAACGCCAGGGCGACGTGAAAAGCGCCGTCGCCGCCGAATACGATCTCGCCCAAGTGCATTCGCACCGCGACCGCCGGCCCGAGGATCAGGAAATCCTCGAACGCTTCGGCGACAGCGCGTCGATCCTGGAATTGGCGGGGGCGCTCAACTTCGTGTCCTGCGACTACATCAGCCGCAAGCTGCTGACCGGCAAGTACCGGGAAATCCAGATTTTCGATTTCCGCCGGGTGTCGGGAATGAGCGCCGCCGCGGCGAAGCTCCTGTCCGTCATGTTCGAAGCCATGATCGACGAGGGCACCCGGGTGATCGTCACCGGCCTGCCCGGCGACAGTTTCACCGCGCAGACCCTGCGCCGCTACGCCAAGGACGACGTTCTCGACGCGACCCGGTCGTTCGAGACCCTGAACGACGGCGCCGCCTGGGCCGAAGATCAGGTCATCTTCACCCACGGCGGATTCAGCCAGATGTCCAGCGAAATCGATTTGCGGGAACAATCTCTGTTGCGCGACTTGACCGACGCGCAGGTCGCGACCCTGGCCGCCGCCGCCGAGATGGAGGAATACCGGGGCGGTGCGCGCATCATTCAGGCGGGCCTGCCCGGCGACAGCATCTATTTCCTGACCCAGGGCATGGTCAGCGTCGTCCTGGACAGCGGCGTCCGCGTCGCGACCCTGGATGCCGGGACCTGTTTCGGCGAACTGGTCCTGATCTCCCGGGAGGAGCCGCGGGCCGCGAACATCATTTCCGATTCACCCAGCCGCTGTTTTCGGATCCGGTTGGATGCCATGGACAAACTGAGCGCCGAGCAGCCGGAAATCATGGAGATCATCCTGCGCAACCTCGCGGGTCTGCTGTCCGAACGGCTGCGCCACGCCAATTCGAAAATCGACGCCCTGGCCCGTTAAGGCCCGGTCGTCCGTTCCCCAAAATAAAAAGCGCCCCCGGTGACGGGGGCGCTTCTTCGTCTCGGGATGCCGCGATCAGGCCGAGGGCGTGTCCAGATTGACGGTCACGTTCTTGCGCTGGGTAAAGCTTTCCAGCATCCCTTCCAGGGAGAATTCCCGGCCCAGGCCGCTCTGCTTGTAGCCGCCGTAGGAATGGCCCGGCAATTGCCCGCCGCCCTGGTTGACCTGAACCCAGCCGCTTTCGATCGCATGCGCCGCCCGCAGGCCGGCGCCGATGTCGTGGGTCCAGACATAGGCGGCGAGGCCGTAATGGCTGTCGTTGGCCATGCGGATGACCTCATCCTCGTCGGTCCAACGGATTGCGACCAGGACCGGGCCGAAGATTTCTTCGCGGGCCAGGCGCCAATCGTTGGACGCGTCGGCAAAAAGGGTCGGCATCGTGAAGTAGCCTTCGGACAACGGTCCGGATTCCGGCGGCATGCCGCCCATCACCAGACGCGCGTCTTCGCGTTTCAGGCCGTCCTCGACATAACCGCAGACCCGGCGGAACTGCTTTTCGTTGATGACCGTGCCGATGTCCGTTTCCTCATCCAGCGGATCGCCGAGTTTCAGCTTCGACGTTTTGTCGGCCAGCTTGTCGAGGAACGAGTCGAAAATGTCGGCATGCAGGAACAGGCGCGAGCCCGCCGTGCAGGACTGGCTCTGGCGCGTGAACCGCATGGCGGCGATGATGCCGTCGACGACCCAGTCCTCATTGGCGTCCGGATAGACGATGGACGGGCTTTTGCCGCCCAGTTCCAACGACACGGGCACGATCCGTTCGGCCGCCGCGCGCATCATGATCTTGCCGACCTCGGTCGACCCGGTGAAGGACAGCTTGGCGATGCCGGGATGGGTCGCCAGCGGCCCGCCGCATTCCTCGCCGTAGCCGGTCAGCAGGTTGAGCACGCCGCCCGGCAGGAACTCCTGACAGATCTCGGCCATCAGCATCACGCCCAAAGGCGCGTCCTCGGCGGCCTTGAGGACCACCGTGTTGCCGGCGACGACGCCGGCGGCGATCTTCAGCGCGCCCAGCAGGACCGGCGCGTTCCACGGGATGACGGCGCCGACCACGCCCAGTGGCTCACGCCGGGTATAGCTCAGCATGTTCTCGCCGAGCGGGATGGTCTCGCCTTTCAATTCGCCGGCCAGGCCGCCGTAATAACGGAAGATTTCGGCCGTGACGTTGGCTTCGGGCCGCGCCTGGGTGCGCAGCGCGTTGCCCGTTTCCAGGGCGATCAGGCGGGCCATTTCCTCGGCCCGGGCTTCCAAGGCGTCGGCGATCCGGAGCAGGGCCCGGCCGCGCACGCGCGGGTTGGTGCGCGCCCATTCGGGGAAGGCCTTTGTCGCCGCGGCCACGGCGGCCTCGACGTCGGCGGCGCCGCCGCGCGGCACCTCGGCGATCTTCGTTCGGTTGGCGGGGTTCTCAACGTCGATCCGGGCGCCGGAGACGCTTTCCACCCATTTACCGTCGATCAGCATGCCTTTCGGCGTGTAGGTGGTGGCACCGGTATTGGTTTTCATCGTGGCAGTGGTCATCGTAGGTTCCTCAAAGTCCCTTGGTGGGCCCCCCCAGTCATGCAGGTTTGTACCCGGGTATAACACGGGACGGTCATGATGACCGAATCCCGCAGCCGGGCCAGTAGGACATGGAGAAAGTCGGCGGGGGAGGGTCAGTTGTCCGGTTTCGGTTGGACATTCTGCCCGGCGCATTCGCCGAGGCTGCCGTCAGGCATCTTGGCGCCGCAGATATTGGTTTCCTGATCGATGACGCTTTCGAAGCTCGCCCCCGACAGGTCTGCGCCGGTGAAATCGGCGTGCCGGACATCGGTCAGAATGAATTTACAGCGCAGGCATTTCACGCCGGTCAGATTGGCGTCGCTTAAATCCGTCGATTGCAGCAGCGAGCCGCTCAGGTCCGCGCCGCTCAGGTTGGCGCCCGAAAGACTGGCGCCGGTCAGATCGACCCCACGCATGTTGGCGCCGCTCAGGTCGGCCCCATCCAGGTTGGCGTTGGACAACACGCTATCCGCCATCCAGGCACCACGCAGGTCGGCGCTACGGAAATCGGTCCAGGCCGCATTGACCTTGACGAACCGCACCCCCGCCAATTCCCCGGCCGACAGGGTGGCGCCGCTTAGATTGACCCGATCGAATTCCGCGCCGGGCGCGAACACGAAGGACATGTCCGTATCGCTCATGTCGCTATCTGTGAATGCGGCGTTCTCGATCTGGGCACGCGCCAATTTGGCGCCCTTCAAGTCCGAATCACGAAAGTCGGCGAGGGCCAGGTTGCTGCTGTCCAGATTGGTGTTGCGCATCCGGCAATCGAGAAAATCGGCGCTGAAGATGAAAGCGCCGCTCAGGTCCTGGTCCGACAGGTCGCAGCGTTCCAGCTTGAGATAACGCAGGTCGCAGAACCGGCAGGACGCCCCCGTTTCGACGGCCTTGGCGGCTTCCGGGTCGGCGGCCCGCGCGGTCCCGACCGTCGCCGGTGCCGCCAATACCGACAGGGCCACCGCCGCGCCGGCGACCGCCGACATCAGCGCGGCCGGTCGGCGCGAGACTGGGCGGGAGGGCGGGAATTGTATCGACGGCATCGGACGGCCTTCGTCAATAGAACAGGAAACCGAGCGCCCGTTTCAGGCGCGAGGACAGGGATTGGTTGTTCTCCCAACGGTCCAGCACGACGTCGCCGGTGCGGAATTCGCGGTAGAGCGCGTTATCTTGCATATGGCTGAACACCGAGGCCCAGTTGGGGTAGGAGCGGAACCAATCCGCATGCCGTGCGCGAAATTCATCGACGGCGGATTCCTCGGGCGTGCCGTTCTTGGACTTGCTCGGCTGACGGTAGACGTATTCCGGCAGGCGCGGCGTGATCAGCAACAGGACGGATTTGTTGAAATCCGTCGTCGTCTGGCGGCTGAAGAAGTATTGCACCAGGGGAATTTCCTGCAGCAGCGGCACGCCGTCACGCGTCAGCTCCGTTTCCTTCTCGCTCAGGCCCGACAGGATCAGCGTCTCGTTATAATTCATGGTGACGTTCGCGTTGACCGTCGTGCGCGAGGTCTCGATCTTCGACGTGAACCCCGTGACCTTGGCATTCGGCGTATTGAGGAACGTGCGTTCGGCGACCACGGCCATCTTGACGCGCCCGTCGTCCAGCATCTCGGGCGTGATGTTCAGCTTCACGCCGACATCTTCCTCGATCGAAACCGCCTCGCCCGTACCGCCGGCGGTGGACGGCAGGGTCTGGGCCTTGATCGAGACGCCGGAAAAAAATTCCGATGCCTGGCCGTTCATCGCCGTCAGGGTCGGGCGCGCCAGGATTTCGCTGCGTTCGTCCGTGGAATTGGCGATGTTCAGCGAATAGGTGATCGATGGAATGTTCAACGCCCGGGTGATCGTGCGCGTGAAATCGCCGGTCGTCGTTCGCGTGTCGGACAACGAAAACCCGGCTGTCGACAGATCGGTGCTGCCGAATTGCAGGGTCAGGTTCGACAGCAGGTTGACGCCCTTGGCGGTGGTCGTTTCTTCTTCCGTGCGGATGATGACGACGTCGACGATGACCATCTGGTTCGCGTCCGGCGTCGGCGCCTCCGCCTGGGCCGCGTCGCCTGCCTGATCGGATTGGCCCGTCGCATCGCCGCCTTCCTGAACCGAGGTCACCGGTGCTGGCGCCGGGGCGCCCGGGTCCGGGGTCACGGTGTCGGCCCAGGGTGAACGGGCGTTCCGGTAGGGCGTGACCGCATCGGCGTCCTGTTCCGGGCTGGGCACGCCTTGGGCCAGCAGGACCGGGTTGCGAACGTGGAACCGGGTCCAATCGGTCAGCCGGTCGCGCAGGTGGCTGTTGGTGGAGGGGGCCGGATTGATGGTTTTCAGACGGTCGGCGAAATCGAGCGCCGTGTTCGGTTGATTCAAGGCGGCCAACGTGATCGCCGATGCCTGCTGCACGCGCGCACTGTCGGGCTCGACCTCGCGAAGTTTGCGCAGCACGCCTTCCGCCGTCGGCAGGTCGCCCGCGTAATAGGACGCCGCCCCCATGTAATAGAGAAGGTCCGGATCGCGCGGGTGCAGGATCAGGGCTTCGGCGAAGCGTGTTTGGGCGCCGCGAAAATTCCGCAGGTCCAGTTCCAGCAACCCCGCGTGGTAATGGGCGATCCAGTTCGATGCGTCCAACCGCACCGCCCGGTCGTATCCCTGACGCGCCAGATCGTATTTGGCGTCGGCCCCGGCCAGGGCCATCAGGTGATAGGTCAGGCCCGCCAGGAAATTCAGGCTCGAATTGCCGCCGTCGATACGAAGCGCCTTGTTGAACGCATCCAGCGCGCGTTCCAGATCGCCGTCGTCCAGATGGCGGATGCCTTCCGCTGCCAGGCGGCGGGGTTCGGTATTGATCTTTTCCTGGGGAATGGCTTCGGCGACGGATCTGCTTTCGATGCCTGAAACACTCGCCGTCTGACAGGCGGCAAGCAGGCACAATCCGGCAGCGACGCCCAAAACCGGTAGCGGTCGGCGGTGCTGCCTGAACGATCTTTCGCCTAAGTCGTCGTGGCGAGCCAAAATTTCCCCCTCGGCCAGGCGCCGGTATCGCCCGGCATCCTGCCCCGTAAGCGGCCCCAGACGGCGGTGCCGCCTTCGGGCTTGATCAGACTATACTGAAGGACCAAGTTGAATTCTATACGCCAACGTATTGTTTTGAAAAGGCTCTCCACCAATGGATGCTTCCGCCGCACCCATCCTCGTCTGGTTTCGCCGCGATCTGCGCGTGGGCGACAATCCGGCCCTTGCTGCCGCGGCATCGTCGGGTCGCCCGATCGTTCCGGTCTTCATCCTGGATGACGAAACGCCGGGGCTCCGGGCACCTGGGGGCGCATCCCGGTGGTGGCTGCATGGCGCCTTGGCGGCATTGGCGGCGGACCTGGATGCCGCCGGGTCGCGTTTGATCCTGCGGCGCGGGGCGGCGGACCGGGTGCTCGACGAACTGATCGCGGAAACCGGCGCCACGGCGGTCCATTGGAACCGCCTTTACGACGCGGGCGGTATTTCCCGCGACACGGAGATCAAATCGTCCCTGAAAGACCGTGGGATCGCGGCGGAAAGCTTCAACGGATCGCTGCTGTTCGAACCCTGGGAGATCGAAACCAAGGCCGGCAGCTGGTTCAAGGTCTATACCCGGTTCTGGCAGGCCTGCCGCGCGGCGGGCGACCCGCCGCCGCCGATCGACACACCCAGGGCGATGCCCGCGCCGGGTGCCTGGCCCGAATGCGACGATCTGGAGGCTTGGGCCCTGTTGCCCCAGGCACCGGATTGGGCGGCCGGGTTCCGCGATCATTGGACGCCGGGGGCGGCGGGGGCATCGGCCCGGCTCAAGCATTTTTTGTCGGACTCGGTCGAGAGCTATGCCGACGACCGGGATTTCCCCGCCACGCCCGCGACCTCGGGCCTGTCCCCCCATCTGGCCTGGGGCGATATCGGCCCGCGCCAGGTCTGGCAGACGGCGATGGCGGAGGCGCCCGCCGGGGCCGGGCGGGAGACGTTCCTGAAGGAACTGGTCTGGCGCGAATTCGCGCACCACGTGACGTTCCATCAGCCGGACATGGCGACCCAGCCGATGGACGCCAAGTTCCGCGATTTTCCGTGGGAACCGGACGACGACCTGATGGCCGCCTGGCAACAGGGCCGCACCGGCTATCCCATGGTCGATGCGGGCATGCGCGAGCTTTGGGCGACCGGCACCATGCACAACCGGGTTCGCATGGTCGTGGCCTCATTCCTGGTCAAACATCTGTTGCAGCCCTGGCAGGCGGGCGAGGCCTGGTTCTGGGACACCCTGGTCGATGCCGACCCGGCATCGAACCCGTTCAACTGGCAATGGGTCGCGGGCTGCGGCGCCGACGCGGCCCCTTATTTCCGCATCTTCAATCCAACCCTGCAGGCCGACAAGTTCGACGCCGACGGCGCTTATCTGCGGCGCTGGGTTCCGGAATTGACCGAAGGCGGCTACCCCGATCCCATCGTCGATCACAAGATCGCGCGCGAACGGGCGCTGGCGGCGTTCAAATCGCTTAAGCGGGAATAGGATGCGGCGGGCTTAGCCCGGCTTCTTCATCACCAGCGAGCGCCATCCGTTGATCGTCATGTGCCGGACGAGGCGCAGCCCTTGGCGGCGGTGGGCGGTGATGACCAGCGGCGCGTCGCGGACGAGCAGGCCCGACAGGATCGCCGTGCCGCCGGGGGCGAGGTGCCGCGCCAGGTCCTTGGATAGCTTGCGGATCGGCCGGGCCAGGATGTTTTCGAAGATCAGGTCATAGGGCTTGGCCGCCCGCACCACGGGCGAGGCATAGCCCGGCCCGGAGACGGCCGAGACCAGATGCCCGACGTCGTTGCGATCCGCGTTGAAGGCGGTGACGCGGGCGGCTTCGTCGTCGATGTCCGTGGCGACGACGGGGCAGCGGAACAGTTTGGCCGCCGCGATGCCCAGGATGCCGGAGCCGCAGCCCATGTCGAGCACCCGCCGGGGCTTCAGCCGGGGCGCGGTCTTTTCCAACAAGGTCAGGCAGCCCGCCGTCGAGCCGTGCTCGCCCGACCCGAAGGCCGTGCCCGCGTCCAGCATGATCGGCACCATGCCCAGCGGCGGCGCGTCGTCGACGTGGCTGCCGTGGACGAAGAAACGGCCCACCGTCAGTGGCGGAAATTCGAACAGGTTTTCGGTCAGCCAATCCTTGGGCGGGATCAGGTCGATCACCGGCGTCGGCGCGTCACCGTCGGGAAAGGCGGCATTGAGGGCGGCCTTGAGCTGCGCACGGTCCGGCTCGTCGGCGGCGATGCCTTCGACCCGCCAGTCATCGTCCGTATCGGAATCGCCGAAGGCGGTCACGGCGAGGCAGACCGGCTCCAGGCAGGCTTCCAGAAAGGGCACGGCGTCCATCTTCACGCTGAACGCGATGGACCATTGAAAGCGGCCGCCGGTCACGACACGGTCTCGACGAAACTGCCCATGACCTTCTTGCGGCCGGCTTTCTCGAAATCGATTTCCAGTTTGTCGCCGTCCTTGGCGGTGATCCGGCCGTAGCCGAATTTCTGGTGGAAGACACGGGCGCCGACGGACAGCCCGTCCGTGTCGCCCGATCGTTCGGCGACCCGCCAATCGCCGCCGGCACCGCCGGTCCCGGCGAAACGCTGGGGGCGTGGGCCGCGCCGCCGCATGGCACCCGGGAAGGACGTGCCGCCGCCGAACCCGCCGCCGCC
>NZRL01000047.1 GCA_002696205.1 Rhodospirillaceae bacterium
GGCGGCGAGGGAGGAGGCGGCGACGGCGGAGGCGGCGAGGGCGGCGGCGAGGGCGGCGGCGAGGGAGGAGGCGGCGACGGCGGAGGCGGCGAGGGCGGCGGCGAGGGCGGCGGTGGTGCGGGCTCGGGCGTCCAGGGCGGCGGCGAGGGAGGAGGCGGTGACGGCGGCGGCGAGGGCGGCGGCGGCGACGGGATGGTGGGCGTGCCAGCGCCGGCGCCTACCTGCTCCGTCTGAGAATCGCCCGCCTCGGAGAGGCGGCGTCCCGCGACGCCACCGTCGACGCCACCGTCGTCGCCGTCGTCGATCCAGAAGATGGCCCCCGCGTTACAGAAGTCCATGGCAACGCCCTTCGTTAACTGCCAGTCGTCCTGGTAAATGACACTGCCGCACGTGCCGCCAAGGGTGTCATAGTCTGGTTCACTGGACGTGGTGTCGGCATAGTCCGTTGGCATGTACCAGAAGCCCAAGCTTCCAAGATCTTTGCGGTCACTCGTGCCATGTACTGAGAACTCGTTGGCCTCCGCCTGCATTTTGAAGAGCGGCCACATGCCGTTGATGCACCGAGAGTTGACCGGCGGCTCGTGCTCCAGGGTTCCATCGCTGCAGAGGCACATCGCCGACAGTCTAGGAGTGGTGTCGCCGGTGGGGTTGAATGCTCTCGTCCACTTGAGGTTGCAAGTGGCGCGCCGCATCGTAGTCCCAGATCCAGACGTCAGAATAATCGTGCCCATCTTCCTGTCCACGCGGTTGGCGGCGTGTTTTGGCACCTCGATCAGAACCAGCTCGTTTGTAGTCTGTCCCGACTCTATTTCGTTGACATAGATCTTGCGACGGGCCATCTCACTCATATAATTATCCTGGTTGTCCGCGGCGGTGTCCGCCGAGCTCACCTCGGGCAGCGGCTCCAGCCGCACGCTTTGCTTCGTAGTCAACCGCTCGTCCAGACTGGTCTTGATTGCGTTGGGCAGGATTCCCGGGTCGTAGTCTGCATTCGAGAGGCTCGCACGGATGGGGCGATCCATGGTCTGGCAGTCGTCCCTTCGCCTCAGCGCGAGCGTGTTGCCGCATCTCGCAGTGCGAGCCACAACTCGCATGGCTTTTGTGATGATAAACGCCTCGCGCAAGCGCTCGCGCCACGTCGACTCGCCGCGCACCTTCCATTCGGCTTCCTGTCGGCCGGGGACGGAGTTTTCCACTCTCGAGAGGCACCACTGCGCGTCGATCAGATCGCGCAGACTTCTGCCACCCATATCGTACCGCGAAGCGGTGGTACCGACGGTACCGAAGCCGTCGCGGTAGCTCGCCGACTCTTGCTCAAACTTGTTCCGGTGCGCTTCCGATGTTGTGCAAACCACTCCCCCGGCGCGTCCCTGTATGTGGTTTGCCTGATCCCAGAGCGGCAGCGGCGGCGAGGGCGGTGGTGGCGAGGGCGGCGGCGAGGGCGGCGGCGGCGAGGGCGGCGGCGGCGAGGGCGGCGGCGACGGGTACCAGTTGCAGTGGCCCGCCATGATGTTGGTGCAGCACTGGCCCCAGGTCGCCGCCGACCCGCACTGGGGGGCGGACAGGCGGCGACGGCCGCCGCCGAGAGTGATGAGCGAGGCGGAGCGCGAGGCGGCGAGGCGCGCCTCCGCCTTGCTCGAGAGCGCGGCGAGCGCGTCTCGGATCCGCTGCGCCTCGGCCTTGGCGTCGTACCCGTCGTCCGACCCGGCCCACGCACGCGCAGACGGCGACAGGACCGCCACCAGCACCACGACGCCCAGCCGCGACACGCGCGTGAGCGGTCGGGGTAAATGCGGGCGGAGCATCATCACCATTTTTTACAAGCTCTCGATAACTTCAGAACGCGACGAGCGAGCGCCGCAGCGCGACTGCGCGCACGGACGCTCCAGCCCACAGCCAAATCTCACTCACTACACAACCGCATGCCCACCCCTTATCTTTTGCGTCCAAGTCGCGCCGCGCTTTCGCGCTTTTGCACTTTTGCACTTTCGCGCTTTTGCACTTTTGCGCTTTTGCGCTTTTGCGCTTTTGCGCTTTTGCGTTCACACGGTCACGCGTCCTCGCTCAGCGCCGCCTCCAGCATCGGCTCGAGGTGCAGGAAGAGCGGGGCGGCCTGATCGGGCTCCGTCGCGAGCAGGTGGCCGACGGCCGCCACGGCGTCCTCGAGCGGGTCGCGGTCGCGCCAACCGCGCGAAGCGCTGTCCGCCGCGCCGTCCGCGCCGTCCGCGCCGTCCGACAGCCGGCGACCCGACGGCGCCGGCGGCGGCGCCGTGTAGTCGCAGTCGATGACGCACTGGCCGCTCTGCATGTGGGTCCCCTCGCCGCACGAGGCCGACGTCGAGTCCGCGTACGCCGTGGCGGAGCCGACCATCGCGGTGGTGAGCTCCGAGACGAGGGTGTTGCCCGGCAGGTCGGGCGCGACCGTGAAGGCGCGCACGTGGCCCCGGTTGTCGCTGGCGCCGCCGGCGGCGCCGTCGCCGTCGTGCAGCGGCGCGCCGACGACGACCGTCTTGCCGTCGCCGCTCAGCGCCAGCGACCGGCCCGACCGGTCGCCCGGCTCCGACCCGTCGAGGACGCCGTTGAACAGCTCGGGCGGCGGCGCGGGCGGCGGCGGCAAGGGCGGCGCCGGCGGCGGCGGCTCCGCTGGTACTCTACTTGACCACACCTCGATGAGCCCCGCCCTGCCCGCGCGGGTCTCGCCTAACCATTCGTGCCACGGTTCAAAGTTCTCCAGTTCGTAATTTGGCGCGGTAATCGCCACAGTTTCTCCATCGCCGCTCATCGCCACAGCCGAGCCGTATTGGGCGTCATTGTCCAGGCGAGCACCGGTCTGCACGAGCTTTTCGCGGGCAACGAAGAGGCCACTGGTGGCGTCCTTGACAAAGACGAATGCCGCCCCCTGGGCTTGGGGGCCCCATCCCCCGCAGCACCACTCTAAGTGTGGGTCGTCTTTTGCCCCTATGATCATTCTCGACCCGTCGGTCGAAAGCACTGCGCTGCGCCGCCAGGGTCTGCCCATGCGCATCCCCATGCCCCATAAGCGAATGTGGTTGGCATGCAGAATGCCGTGAACGTTGGCGCTGCCTTCGTGCCACCCAGCGGGCAAATTATTTGCGTCCAAAGCCGACGCATCGTGGTCCACGTCTGCTATCGCGACCTGCTTGAGCGTCCACATGTAGCGCCCAGACGTGCCAATCTCCGTGGCTTCCCACATTTCGAAGCCGCCATTAGTCTGAATGGGTCGCATCCCCGATACCATCGTGAGGTCCGTAACGCAGGCGCCGCCTCCCGAGTCGGCCGTTGGGTCGAAGGTGGTGCCACCATAGTTGACATTGGGGAGGGTGCTTGGAGCAGCGTAGCTGTCCGTTACGACAAGCGTCTTTCCGTCGCCGCTGATGGGAAACGTCCACGCTTCGGTCTCGCCCATCCGGCGCGGTCCTGCTCCACAGTGGTCTGCGGTAACGCCTCGCCACCTGTCTGAAGTTATCCTGGCAACCTCGCAGATGTCACCTTCACCAATAGCATCGCAGTTGTGCTGGCAGAATGCGCCCAGCTTGCTGTCGATGGTGGAGATGAACTCGCGCGTGTCGTCGTCGCTCTTGATGGGATAGTTGCTCGAGGGCGGCGACTGTCCATTCCACGTGAACGCGGCGGGGCGTGCCGCCACCCGGTCTGGCGTCCAGGTGTCCACGTTGATGCTCGCGCGCCGCAGCACCTGCACGCTTGTCACGCGACCCCAATTCTGGTAGTTCCACGCATCGTTGGTTTCCGTGCCACATGTCGACCCCGTGTTGTGCGAATAGTCGCCTTCTCCCTTCGCCTTGATTGCGATGCACGTGCCGTCGTCGCAGACGCCCAGTGGGATGAACCAGTTACTGTTGCACCTATCATCTTTGGCTCGAATGTGAGTCTTGCCGATGCCACTTCCGGAGGTGCTGGCGTCGCCGGCCTTGATCCTGTGCAAGCGCCAGCTGCCGCTCGCCGACGTGGGGCCCTCCTCGTACGTCCACACGTGCAGGTCTCCCGGCCGGTCGGCCGGGTTAAATGCGGCACCCGTATTGCCCGTCCTACTACACGTGGTCCTTGGCGTGCTGGAGCCGTAGTGGAATTTGCCGTCGGCGCCGGGGCCGGCTTCACTGTCCGGAATTGGAGTGCACACCCAGTCGGAGCTGTGGTCGCAGTTGTGCATCCCCTGGCCCCCCGCGTAGATCGTGTCGCCGTCAGCGCTCATGCCCGCGTCTTGGCCGTAGTTGTAAGGGATTTGTGAGTGAGGGTGGGCTCCCCACAACATCTGTCCCTTGGGCAGCCACTGACCATTACCGGAGTTCGCGTCAGGGTCCCAGCGCCTGGCTTGTACGACCCCACGCGCCCAGTAGGAGTATGTTGGGACATCCCACCCGGAACCGTCATTCGGCTGCGACCAGGCCTTGAGGTCCCTTGGGTGGATTGCATATTCTGACCCTATCGCTATGGTCAGCTGCGCGTCCGCCGCCTTGTTTGTATTGTACGAGATGCCGTGGCACGTTGTCCAGAGCCCACCATTGTTGTTGTTCAGCATTTGGAAACGGTTGAGGTTCACGTTCTGGTCGCCGTTTGCGGCATACGCTTCTGAGTTTGGAACGGCCCAGTGGCTCCCAGTGAAGGTGTCCGTTCCCATCCACTCCCGCCACATTTGGTAAAGATCTGGCAAGGTGACGTCCTCTCCAACCTGCTCCCACCCGGCGGCAAAGGGGCCGTTGTTGTGCAGGTTTGGGTTTGCAGTGGCGCCCTTGTACTCGTAGACACGCGCGCAACCATACAGGTCCTGGTTTGGGCCGTAGTAATCCGGGAGATACCAGGTCTGGTCGGGGTTGTTCCAGCCCGGGAAGCCGACGCACATGTAGGTCCCGTCCTCGGACAGGTGGAGCTCGCTTGCAAAATTGTGCTTTCGCCAATTCTGCCAGCCGCCCGTCTCTTCGTTGTTGCCGGGCAACAGCTCACTTTTCGTCTCACGGCCAAACATGCCATCGTGTGGGCCGCCACTGGCGCCCAAGCCCGGGGCGCCAGGGAACAGCGATGTGCCAGAGAGCCTGCGCAGTTCTTCGGGGTGCAGAGCCAAAAGATCGCTCTCGGTCCAGCCGACCGGCTCTTGCAGCGAGCGGCGGCCTGAGCTTTGACCGGTTGCAGGCGGACTCGGGGGCGCCTCTCGCCCGTCTTCTGACTGCGGCAACAACGGCGGCGGAGCCGGCGCGGCCGGCACCCGACTGTAATTGATCGGCGGAGCTTCCGTCGGCTCGTACAAGCTGCGGAAGAACCCGCCCAGCGGCCGATACGCCGAGCTTGCCTCCTTGGCCGCTGTCTCCCTCGCGATGGCCTCGTAGTCGACGAACGTGAAGAGGTCGCCCACCTCCGGCAAGCAATGTCCACTGCCGTTGCCAAAGTAGACGTGCTCGTACTTGTCCAGACCGGAGCCGTCGCCAAAGTAGGCGGTCCACACTCGCTTGTGCTCATCGAGTAGGGCCGACGCGTTCATGGTGCCCAGCTCTGGCTCAAGCCAGAGCGCCTTGTACGTGTGCGCTCCGCTCGGATCGTCGCTCTTCGCCTTCAGCGCCGGCCCGCTCATGTCGGCGGCGATGTCGGCGGCGGAGCGGTAGTGGGTGTAGTAGGTGGGACTCGAAGAGAGCTGCCGGCGCTGCACTTCCGGCGCTTGCGGAGCTGGCAGCGCTGCCAGCGCAGCAAGGCTGCGCCGTTGCGACCCGAGGAACGGGTTCCAGGTCGTCGTGAAGTACGGGATCCCGGCTTGGCCCTGCGAGGGGTGCACGTCGACCGTGTACTGGCTCCAACTGGAGCCGCTCCAGTGGAAGAGGCGCGTGTGCCCGTGGTGGGCTGCCTGGCTTTTCGAGCCGGCGGAGCGGTGCGCGCCGACGGCGACGCGCTGGCCGTCGAAGTTCGTGGCCACGGCGATGCCGAACTCGTCGCCGGCCGCGTGGAACGCGTCGTTGGAAGCGACCTCGTTTATGGTGGTGACGGACGTCCACGCGTCGTCGGTCGTGACGGTGTAGGCCTTGCCTTTGCTCGAGTCGCAGCCGGGCGCGCCGAAGACCAGCGTCGTGCCGGCGTCGTCGAGCGCCACCGAGAAGCCCGCCAGGTCGCCGCCGGTGGCGGAGGTGTACACGTTCGCGAGCGTGTCCGGCGTCGCGGCCTGCCACACCTTGACGCTGCCGGCGTTGCTGTACGCCCCCGGCGCGCCGATGGCCACGGTGGTCCCGTCGCCGTTGACCGCCACCGCAAACCCGGTGGCGTCGGTCCCGCTGCCCGTGGCGATGGGCGGCGCGCCGATCCAGTCGGACGCCGCGGAGGACCACGTCCAGCGCTGCACGCCGCAGCCCAACTCGCTCTCGTCGACCTCGTCGTCCGCATTGGCGGAGTTGGCGTGGTTGACAGAGACGGAATGTCCGCTGATGTAGCCGGCGACCACCGTCAGCCCGTCGCCGCTCAGCCCGACGCTCCACGCGAGGCGCTCGCCCACGGCGTCGCCGTCGAGGTCGCCACCGCGCTGCACCCACTCGCCCGACGAGGACCTCCAATCGTAGACGCGCACGTGGCCCGCGTCGTGGTACGCGGCGTCCGCGCCGCGGTTCCTGTACGCGCCGACGGCGACGGTGCGCCCGTAGGTGCTCATGGCGACGGAGAAGCCGCTGTAGTCGCCCTCCGCCTCGCCGTCGATGTCCGCGCCCAGCTGCGTCCAGACCTCGCTGGCCGTGTCGGCGCGCTGGTAGATGCGCACGTGGCCCGCGTCGTAGCCCGCGCCGTCGTTGCCGTACGCGCCGACGACGATCATCGTGCCGTCGCCGTTGGTCGCGACGGCGAAGCCGCTGTAGTCGTCCGGCGCCTCGCCGTCCATGTCGAAGCCGATCTGCCGGAAGGTGCCGAGGATGTGCGGCGGCGGCGACACGGAGGGCGGCGGCGGATTGTTGCCGAGCGCGCGCTGCGGCGCGGCCGCCAGCAGCAGCAGCAGACCCAGCCGCAGCCGCATCGTCAGCGGCATCGTCAGCGGCGGCGGCGAGGGGAGGGTGGGAGAGGGGAGGGGTGCCTCTTACCTTGGCAAGTTCAAAGCCGGAGCTTATGCAAAGACTTGTGCAAGCCTTTGCATTTACAATGCCCACGCTAAGGACAGAAAAGGGAGAAGGACGGGAGAGGGAAGGAACTTAGCGGAAGCTGCTGCATGACCAGGCACGCCGGCCAGATCGCCGCCCACCACACCCGCAAATTCAAACACGGCACCGCCTCCTCCACGACCACCATCGTCTCCTTGGCGACGCCGACGGCATCGCCACCGCCGCCGTCACGGAGCGTCACTTCACATGTCAACCAGAGCTTCCTCGTGGTGCTGGAAGGCGGCGGAGTGCCCGTTGGCGACGTTGCGCAGCTGGCGGAGCAGGCCTTGGTGTGGGCAATCGAAGAGTGGCTCACGCCCAATGTGTGTGGCGGTGATGGCTGTCGCATCTCAGTAGCTACAGAGAGCGTGGCGTTACCGCCGCCGCCATCGCCACCGCCGCCATCGCCATCATCGCTGCCATCGCCACCGCCACCGACCTCAGACGCACTTCGCGCCTTTCTTCGCGAGGCGCTCGCTTCAAAAGACGCAACGGCGGTCAGCGCGAGCAAAGACGGCTGTGACACTCAGACACCATCGCTGCGCGGACACTGCGACGAGTGGCCTCTCTATTTCAACGCATCACTCGCCTCGGAAGGCCAGTACAACTACCTCTACGATGTAGCGGAAGATGCCACCCCCGACGGCGACGACCTCGACGACGATGGCCACGCGCCCCGCATCGCCCATAGGCTCGGAGGCGGCGACGAGCGCGACGCCGCCTTTTTTTCAACGTTCAACAAGCACGAAGCCAATGGGCTCTGCGAAGACGGCCTGCCTTCGACACGGGGATACCCGCAGTCGATGTACAGTCTTTATCTCTTCCCAGGCGCGGCGCCCACCAGCAACGGGCGAACAGTTAGAGCAGGCTCCGACCACGAAGTGCGTCACTACTTTCCGTGTCCACTTGGCTCGGACTGTGCGGACTGCGGCCCCAGACACCCGAGTGACGCGCAAACGCTGCGCTCGAGAGCTCAGGGCCAGAGCGTGCTGCCGCACCCTTGGGACGCTTCGTTTGTCGACGCCGTTGCGGAGGGCTTCCGAAATGGCACGATTGTGCGCGCCGAGCTGCCATCGGAGCACGCGAATGCGGTGCTCCATCGCACCACAGGAGTCGCCACCGCCCTCAAGATGGGCACTGGCGCGCAAGAGGGCGGCGCACCAGACTGCTCCATCCACGCGCAGCAAGACGCGATCACGGCGAGTATCAACATTGTGGCGCCCGAGGAACGCGTCCACGCGACGGTCGAGCTTGTCGAGTCGGCGCTGGCAAACCTCAAGTCGTTCCAAGTCCGCGAAGGCGTGATGCTCGTTTCGTGCCGTCACCACCCCGCTGTGGCAAGCAAGTCGACAAGGAGGCTCGAGAGCAGCAGCAGCAGCACCACCATCACCACCGCCACCACCACAAGAACGGGCGCCAGCACTGCCCCCGCCACCTCCAGCACACAACAGCTCCTCGAATTATGCGGTGGTGCGGTGGGTGCGGTGGTGATGACACTTGGGATGCTTGGGCTGTTCGCGAAGCGTGCTCCCCGTCGCCGCTAAGTCGCGGTCGTTCAGACACGGCCAGACGGCCAGACGGCCAGACGGCCACGCGCCCACGCGAGCCAATGCCCGAGCCCGAGCCCGAGCGCGCGGCGCGGAAGCCGCGGAACCCACTGGCGAAGCGAACCTTCTGCAAGCGGACGAAGCGGTACCGCGCATCGCTGCTGAGTTCACTTGCATTTGCTGAAGACAGGAGAGCCTGCAAAAACGGCACACTGGGAGTGAGGTCGAATGGCACAGTGGACGAGAGGATGATGGAACGCTGGGCGGCAGCGCCAAAGATCTGGCGCTAAGGAGGCCAGAACGCGAGTGTGTGTCGTGTGTCGTGTGTCGTGTGTCGTGTGTGCGCGAGCGTGTGCGCGAGCGTGTGTCTTGCGGGAACACGCACCAGTTTCCGTTTTTGGAAGTTTTCTGCAGGCGCCAAGCGTCGTGCTTTTTTCCGCGTCTCTGCGTGTTCAACGCTGGGCCGAAAGAAGCCCATGTCGGATACGTCCACAAAGAAGAAGAAGAACAACAACAGTGGCGAGGAGGAGGAGGGTGCGACGGTGGGCTGGGAGGATCTCCCAGTTGTGATAAGAGTGAGGATTAGGCTCTTGGCCAAAAGGAAGGCTGCCGCTGACGCGTTGGCCGTGGCGCTTCATCTCACCACGTCCTTTCGTGTTTCCCTTAGACAGCAGCAGCTTCGCCACCTCTTCCAACTGATGGGCAAGATTTCCGCTTGGTCAAGAGCGCTTGGGTTTGAAACGCGGCTGCCGCCGAGATGGACGTCTTCCGACGTTTCCCAGGCCATTGACCGCTACTACGACCGATCGATGTGGAGGGTCAATCCGTTCAACGAGGCAGACGGCGAGCGCCTGGTCTTGCTCTCTGAGTATGTGGACCTGGACGATGGGACGCTCCACCGTGCGGCGTGCGCGTGCTCGAAAGATTTGGCTGATGTGCATCACACGCCGTTTGCGGTGACACTCTCAGATCAAACTATTGAAAGGTGGGCGTCTCGCTTTTCCGGACGCGGACACGGACACTCTGAATATTTGCATCGCTGTCAGTGGATGTCTGGCACCACTCTTTTGAGTCGGAAGTGGGCTGGTTCACATCTCAAGTCGTCTTGTTAATCACATTCCGCTCACAGTTCACATCTCCCCGTTGGCGTCGGCGGCGCTTGAGCCGGCCGCGCTCGCGCCGGCTTTGCGCTTCTTGTTATGTATGTCGACACCGGTGGTCGCCTGGGATGGGGCTCCCGGCAATGCGAGGCGCATGGGTGTCTTCGCGAGCAGTAGCAATTGGTTGAGCAGGTTCTCCGGAGCCTCTTTCTCTCCAAAACGCAGGTGCCTTAATGGGCCTTTGAGCATGACAAGCGTACGAGCAACTTCTATGCTCAACGTGCCATTGTTGTTGAGCTCGCGCATCCCCGACGTCGAGGGGTCCGAGCCTCTGGAGCCTCCTGAGGCCATGGGGCTCTTGACAAACTCCCACCACGCCACGCGACCCTTGTTCTTGTCCGCGTAGGCAACCAGCTGCCTGTACGCGCCGCTTTTTCTGACGGCGTCGCGCTCTTCCATCGTTCCAAACTGCAATTCGTCGACAATGGCCACCTGATCGTACAGATCCAGGTATGACTGAACGGGGTACTCCTCTGCAAAGTCCTCGAGCCACATTTTGTGGTGCTTCGTGATGCCGTTCTGGCCTTCAAGCTGCCACGACGAGGGGTCGACCACCACGACTTCCGCGGTGCCTGGCGCATCTTGCAGATTCTTGGCCAGGCGCGCGTACATGCGGTTGATTGAGGTGATCAGTAACTTGGAGTGGGGCACGCCACCGAGCACGAGCACTAGGTGTTTCTTGCACCTGTTCCCGGCCGGGACAACCTCCTCCCCATCCGAGTTCTCGGAGTTGCCGTCGTCGTGCCGCGCGGACCTCTCACTCGCTGCCTGGTCAGCGCTGCGTTTGGAGCGGCCAGCAGCAGGAGTGGCGTCGGAGGCGGTGCCAGTGCCCGCGCGGCACCCCGTGTGGGCGAGGGCGGACAAATTCGGCAACCTCAGCATGTTGCTGGTAGCCTCTTCCTAGCACCCCCCCTCCCGCCCCATATTTGACTACACGGCAAAGCACGCATCGTTTATCAAATCACACCACCGCGAGGACGTTCAAAACCAGCAAACGTCTTTTTTCGCTGTTCGATAGGCGATCACTCTCGCGTCGGCCCACTCAAAAGAACCGCACACCAAACCCCCCCCCCCCCCCCCCCCCCCCCCCCCCCCCCCCCCCCCCCCCCCCCCCCCCC
>NZRL01000048.1 GCA_002696205.1 Rhodospirillaceae bacterium
ACCGGATCCGATCTGTCGATCGATCTGCAGGACCAACGCATCCGCCCGCCGAAAAGCGAGGTCGAGCGGTTGTGGGCCGACCCATCGCGCATGCAGGCGACCTTCGGCTGGCAGCCGGCGCTCTGCGGCCTGACGGGTTTCAAACAAGGACTCGAGCGGACCTCGGAATGGTTGCGGCTTCCTGAAGTCCTACAGCGGTATAAATCGGAGTTGTACAATGTCTAGGGCAGCGATCACCAAACATCGGATGTTCTACGATCCCTCTTATCCGGCGGAGATCGAACAATCCCCGCGCCAAGTGGAGATGGTGCAAAAGTACAATCGCGACATCCTCGACGGTACCCTTTCGATGGAAGAGGTTCCCTGCCTGTGCGGCAGCACTGAATTCGATCTGGTCGCCACCTACGATCGGAATCGCGCTTATCAGCCGATCGTCCTGTGCCGCAATTGCGGCCTGATGCAATGTCAGCCCCGGCATACCGCTGAAACCAACCATTGGTTTTACAGCAGCGACTACTACCGCGACACATACAAGCCGGGCGGCTTCAAGGTGCCGACCAAGGAAGAATTCCTAGCCCAAGCGGAAAGTCGAAGCGCCCTTCGCGAACGCGCCCTTCGCGGCCTCGACCCGGCCCGAATCAAGACCGTCGCGGAGATCGGCTGCGCCAACGGCATCAATCTTTACGGCTTCCATCAAATGGGCAAAGAGGTATTCGGGTGCGACCTCAGTCCCGCAATGGTCGAAATGGGCCAAAGCATGGGCATGAACCTCCAGGTCGGCTCGCTGGAGACCCTCGGCGACCGAAAGTTCGATCTGATCATTCTGTCCCATGTCCTGGAGCATATGCGCGACCCTGTTGGCGAAATTCGCCGCATTCTCCGCCACCTCGAAGACGAGGGCGCGCTTTATATCGAAGTTCCGGACGCCCGCGCGTTCTTCCTGACGGCGCTGCAGGCCGCACATCTTTACTATTTCACGCCGCGTACGCTGATTCACTATTTGGCGCCGCTTGGGATCGCCCCGGTATCCGAAAGCGACGCGGATCAAATTCACTTTGGAATCGTATTCAAAAGAACAGAAACGCCGCCGACCTCGGGTTTGGCGGGCGAATACGAAATGCTTCGGAAGCTCATCACGACCGTCGACCGCCGCGACCGGCTGCGCGATGTTCTGGTTCGCTGCCACCTGTTGCCGTTGGCCCGCTTTATCCGCCGCATGTTCAATCGTTGAACCGCCAGCAGGCACGTTAATGATGACATCGCTCCACCAACAATTTCGAAAGCACGGCTTCGTGCATATCCCCGGCGTCTTGAGCGGCGATGAAGTCGATGCCGCGCGGCGGCATATCGACGACGCCTACGCATCCGCCTCGGCTCAGAGGCAGGAACGGGACCTGCAGCTGAGGCACCTGTTCAAAACACCTGAGCTGACCGCCCTCGCCTTCAAGGACAACGTCACGGCAGCCATCCGGGACGCTCTCGGGGGACCGTTCAGCACCATCGGGAGCATCCATATCCAGCGCAACGCCTTCGGCGTCGGCACGCCCGGAAGCGGCTGGCACACGGATTCCGATTCAGAAATCGCACACGATTATCTTTGGCGTCCGGACTTTCGTTTCGCCAAATGCGGCATCTATTTCCAGGACAACTCAAGGGAATGGGGCGGTGGCATCGATCTGGTTCCGGGCAGCCACACCATCCCGAGGCTGACGCCCAACGCGGCCATGAATTGGCGGATCAAAGTTCTCCGCGACCGTTTCAACAAGCGCTTCCATTTCAAAACGGTGCCCGTGAAGCGCGGCGACCTGCTGGTGTTCGATTATCGGATGCATCACAAGGCGTCTTGGCCTTGGGCCGTGCAAACACCCGAATTCATCAATTCCAATCAAATCATCAACATTCCCGACGATCACAAGAAATACGTTCTGTACTGGGATGTCGGCAGCCACGATTCCACGCTCCGTTATCTGGAGCACTCCAAAACGCGGGCGGAGACCGAACGCGGCGGGCGACCGGCGCCATTTTTCGGCGCCTTTCTGCGCTATCATTTCCCGAACGACTTTCCCGACAGCTTCATTCGGCAATCGGAAGAAGCCGGCGTAGAAGTCCTGACCCTACCCGCCGACGAAGCCTCGCACTTCATGGCGAAGCATCGGCCCGACGATGCCACCGTCAACCCGGCCTGACCCCGACAAACACTGAGCGCGCGAAAATCATGTCCATAAAAATCATGATCGCCACCACGCCGATCCGGCCGGTTCCGACGAATTTTCCGCCGATCGGCAGCTTGGGAATCATCAAGCACCTGAAGACGCATGGGCACAAAGACGTCGAATTTTATCACATCGATGCCAACCGCCCGGCTTACGACGATGTCATTTCGCACATCGTCGAAGCGGCGCCGGACATTATCGGGATCAGCGCCGTCGTCTCGACCGCCTATGCCTATACGAAGCAACTCAGCCTGGACATCAAACGATTGCTGCCCAATACGCTCGTTGTCATCGGCGGCAGCCTGGCGGCCAGCGCGGAGCTTCTGTTGCGGCGGACCGGAATCGATATCTGCGTCACCGGTGAAGGCGAAAGAACGTTCCTGAAGATCGTCGAAAGATGCGAGACAACCCGCAACCCCGCCGATTTCGCCGACATCCCCGGCCTCGCGCTGATCGACGTCAACGGCTTCGTCATCAACACCGGCTATGAAGAGCAACTACCGGCGGAGAAAGTCTACGACTTCGATTGGGAAGACCTCGAAGCTGCGACCGACATGAGCATCTACGTATCGCCGGTATTCGACGGGGACGAACCGGAATCGGTCTTCCGTGAAGACCCCAGAACGTATGAACCCGCCCGGCGCGACAAGAACATGATGATGATTCCCGCCGCAAAGGGCTGCGTCGCCAAATGCACCTTCTGCCATCGGTTCATGAAGGGCATCCGCTACATCCCGGTTCAGCGTGTCGTCGACAACGTCCGCTACGTCATGGACCGTTATAATGTCGGGTTCGTCGACTTCTGCGACGAAAACTTCGGCACGGACAAACGCTGGCTCCGTGGATTCTGCGCCGAAATCAAAAAGCTGGACATTCTTTGGCGGGTCGCCGGCATGCGCGTGAATTGCGTCGATCCGGATCTTATCTCGTTGATGAAGGACGCCGGTTGTTCGGCCATTCAATACGGGATGGAAACCGGCAGCGCCACGATGCTGGAGGTCATGGAGAAGAAGGTAAAGATCGGAGACAACTACAACGCCGTAAAGTGGACCATCGAGGCTGGATTACGCACGGTGGTGCAGTTGGTCGTGGGTATGCCCGGGGAAACCTCCGAGACGATCGCCGAGACCACGGCCTTTGCCAAATTCGCCAACACGCAAAGCCCGTCCCAATGCCCGACCGAATTGAGCATCAATTACGCGCAAGCCTTACCTGGCACCCCGTTATACGAGTTCGGACGGCGCCATGGGCTAATCGGCCGTGGTCTGGACGGTGAAGAAGACTACCTGCTGCGGATTTCCGACAAGAACGCCCATGACGAACAGAACACCCTCAATTTCACGACCCATCCGAAATTGGTCTGCGAGACCTGGCGTCTGTGGATTCAGTTAGAGACCAACCAGGCCTATGTCGAAAAATTCGGCCTGGACCACTATAAGGACGTGTTGCTTCGCTATTCCCAACATTTCGAGCGCCGCAAGGACACCGGCTATTACGCCAATCCGAAACGGTTGGTCGATCGCAGCGAGACGACCGATACGATCAACGAGGTCAAACAAGCGATCGTGCTGGACGATGGCGATCGCTATCCAGGCCTGTGGCGATTGGTCTCGAGCTGGCAAATTGGTTTGGCGACCATCTGCTATCCGACGCTTTTCTATCGCCTGCGACATTTCCTGTTGGTTTTAGTCATCCTTCGAAACCTGCGTTATTCCGGCGCTGCCGGGACCTGGAAGATGTGCCGCGAATACATGATATGGCGGTTCAACCGGCATGTCCGGTCCCGCCTGAAAACCGGGCCGCGATCCTTACGAAAGATTGTCAACGATTGGACCCCGGACAAGGCCGACACCGAAGCCATGCTGCCGCTGCGCCGCGGCCGATAGAACAGTGAACCTTTCTCCGTGACCATCGAACCGTTTCCCCTGCCGGATCAGATCCACACGATCGTCCTCGATTTCGACGGCGTGTTCACCGACAACAAGGTCTGGGTCGATCAGGATGGTCGCGAAAGCGTCCGCTGCGACAGAGCCGACGGGCTTGCGTTCGACATGCTCCGCCATGCGCAGGCGCAAGGCGCCTTGTCGGTCGACGTCTTCATCCTGTCCAAGGAACCGAACCCGGTCGTCCTGTCGCGCGCCAAAAAACTTCAACTGGCCTGTCAACACGGCATTCGCGACAAACGCGCCTTCCTGAGCGACCACTTCACCCGGCTGCGTCCAGACGATCCGAACCCCTTCACGGGACTGTTGTACGTCGGCAATGACCTGAACGACGCGCCGGTCATGCGCAAGGCGGGATGGGCCGCAGCGCCGGCCGACGCCCACCCGGCCGTCCGGGCAATCGCCAACATTCACCTCACGGCCGCAGGCGGACACGGATGCGTCCGCGAACTGGTGGAACGACTTCTTCGAATCAACGAAATGACGGAATGGGAACTCGATGAGCTTATATCTAATTGCTGAAATCGGCATCAATCACAATGGCGACCTGGCCATTGCCCGGAAGCTTATCGAAGCGGCCGCGGATGCCGGCTTCGATGCCGTGAAATTCCAGAAAAGGACGGTGGAAGAGGTTTACACCAAGGAATATCTGGACGGCCCCCGTGAAAGCCCCTGGGGCACGACCCAACGCGAACAGAAGATGGGATTGGAGTTCTCGGACGCCGACTACAGAGAAATCGACGCCCTGTGCAAGGATCTCGGCCTCGACTGGTCCGCTTCCGCCTGGGATGTAAACGCCCAGAAGTTCCTGCGGGGCTTCGACCTGCCATTCAATAAGGTCGCTTCGGCCATGCTGGGGCACAAGCCGCTTTTGCGGGAAATCGCGTCTGAAGGCCGCAAAACCTTCATTTCGACCGGCATGGCGACCCTGGATGAGATCGACGAGGTCGTCGATCTGTTCAAAGTGGCCAATTGTCCGTTTGAACTGATGCATTGCAACAGCGCTTATCCGATGCAGATTGAGGACGCCAATCTGAAGTGCATACCAATGCTGCGGGAACGCTATGGCTGTGACGTCGGCTATTCCGGGCACGAGACCGCGCTTCTTGCGGTTTGCCTACCCGCCGTTGTGATGGGCGCCACCTCGATCGAAAGGCACATTACGCTCGATCGCGCCATGTACGGCTCCGACCAGGCGGCATCCGTCGAAATTCACGCACTGGCGAATCTCGTCAAGGTTTTGCGCGCAGTCCCGGCGATCCTCGGCAACGGCGAGAAGGTCATTGGAGAAGCCGAACTGGCGACACGGGATAAGCTTCGCGTTGACGTTGAAGATTGATCCGGGCACAGGCTCCGGGACCCTAAGACGCCGACGGCGGCAATCTCGACCATGAACAGCGAAACGATCAACGCTAGGATCGGCTTTATGCAGGGCCGTCTGTCGCCGCTTATCGATGGGAAGATTCAGTGTTTTCCCTGGCCCTATTGGCGGGATGAATTCGCCGCAAGCGCCAAGATCGGCCTCCGGATGATGGAATGGACCTTGGATCATGAGCGGATCGAGGAAAATCCCTTGATGTCGTCCGGCGGCCGCGCGGAGATCACGGAGCTATGCAACCGGCATGGCGTGGCGATCCCATCGTTGACCGGAGACTGTTTCATGCAGGCGCCGTTCTGGAAGGTCACCGGCGCGGAACAAGACATGCTGAAGAACGAGTTTCGCGCCGTCGTCGATAGCTGCCAGGCCCTGGGCGTCGCCTTTGTCGTCGTGCCGTTGGTCGACAACGGAAGCCTGGGTAGCCGGGCGCAGGAGGACTGTCTCATCGAATTTCTGTTGTCCGAAACGCCGGCGCTCGACCGGAAGGGCGTGAAGATCGTTTTCGAATCCGATTTTCCGCCCGCCGAATTGGGCGCGTTCATCGCCCGCCTTCCCGCGCCTACCTTCGGCATCAACTACGACATTGGGAACAGCGCGGCGCTCGGGTTCGACGTCGGGGAAGAATTCGCAGCCTACGGCGGGCGGGTCCTGAACGTTCACGTCAAGGACCGCGTTCTCGGCGGCACGACGGTTCCCCTGGGAGAGGGCGCCGCATCGTTCGAGGAAGTCTTTAGCTGCCTTCGCCGGCATGGGTACGAAGGCAACTTCATCCTGCAAACGGCCCGCGCCGCCGATGGCGCCCATGCCGCGACATTGAAACGCTATTTCGACATGGTCGGCGATTGGGCCGCGGCGGCATGACCGACGGCCCGAACAACCCAGTCGACAGCATTGCGATCGTCCCCGCCCGGGGCGGATCGAAAGGCGTGCCCGGTAAAAACCTGCGGCCGTTGCTCGGCCATCCGCTGATCGCCTACTCGATCGCCGCCGCGCAGAACATGCACAGCGTCTCACGGGTAATCGTGTCGACGGACAGCGCCGAGATCGCCGCAGTCTCGCGCGCCTACGGCGCCGACGTTCCCTTCATGCGGCCCGCCGAGTTCGCCACCGACACCTCCGTCGACCGGGAGTTTCTAATCCATGCCATGACCTGGCTGATCGAACACGAAGGCCATGCGCCCGAGTATTTCGTCCACCTGCGTCCGACCACACCGATGCGCGACGGCGAGGTTCTTGACCGGGCGGTCCTGCAACTGATGGCCGATCCGGCGGCGACGTCCCTGCGCTCGGCCCATGTCGCGCAGAAGAACCCTTATAAGTGGTTCGAGATCGCGGAAACCGGATACTACACGGGGATCCGGCCGCAGGACACGCGCCCCGAATACTACAACCTTCCGCGCCAGGCCTTTCCCGCAGTTTACGATCCGAACGGTTACATCGACGTCGTCCGCACGTCCCAAGTGCTGAACCATGAAAGCGTGCATGGCCCGAACATCGCCGCCTTCATCACGGATTACGCCCCTGAGGTCGATACGGAAGAAGACCTGGAACTGATCGAATTCCTGACCGCCCGCCACGGAAGTAACCTGCTACCGCCGATCAAACTGGCGGAGACGGCGTCGTGAACGATTACCTGTCCGTCGTCTATAACGAGCAGCGCCGCCCGGCGACCGGATACCCGGCCCAGCTAGCCGCCCAGCTGGCGTCGATGTTCGATCTGCGTCCCGGGCAATCGTTGCTCGAACCTGGATGCGGGCGCGGCGAGATGCTGAAATGTTTTCGGGACCTCGGCCTCGACGTGCGCGGCAATGACCTGGCCGAAAGCTCCAAGGCCCTGTCGCCCGATTTGGACATCGAGATTTGCGACATCGAAAACGACGGGATGCCCTATCCCGACGACGCCTTCGACATCGTCTATTCCAAATCGCTGCTCGAACACTTCTATTATCCCGAACGCTACATCCGGGAATGCTTTCGCGTTCTCAAGCCGGGGGGCCTGTTACTAAACCTCGTTCCCGACTGGGAAGCGAACTACAGAAAGTACTTCGACGATTACACCCATCGCACGCCGTTCACGTCGGTATCAATGCGCGACATTCTTTTGATCCACGGCTTCGAACAGGTCGGCGTGGTCAAGTTCCGGCAGTTGCCGGTCGTCTGGAAATACCCGGTTCTTAATATTCCCTGCGGATTGATCGCGCCGTTCATTCCGCACCGCACCCGGAACAAGCTGCGCTGGGTGCGTGAACTGATGCTGATTGGCAACGGCCGGAAACCGGACGGAGAGACACGATGAAAGCCCTGTTCGTCGGTCTCGGCGGCGTCGGCCAACGCCACCTGAGAAACCTGAAAGCCATCGTCGGCGACAACCTGGACGTCTCGGCCTACCGTACCCGGGGCCTGACCAAGGAGATCTCCAACACCCTGGAAGTCGACGACAAGGTCGACATCAACAGCCAGTACGGCATCCGGGTATTCGACGATCTGGACGCCGCGCTCAACGACGGACCGGACGCGGTCTTCATCTGCAATCCGACCAGCCTGCATATTCCCGTCGCTCTGGCCGCTGCGAAACGAAAGTGCCACCTGTTCATCGAGAAGGCCCTGTCCCACTCCTTCGACGGCGTCGCCGAGTTGGTCCGGGTTGTCGAGGAAAATAACCTGGCCGCTACGGTGGCCTATCAGATGCGGTTCAATCCTTGCCTGAACGCACTGAAAGATATCCTGGAGTCCGGCGCCCTGGGCAATATTCTCGCGGTCAACGCGGAAGTCGGCGAATACATGCCCGGCTGGCACAAATACGAGGATTACCGGTCGATCTACGCGGCGAAAGCCGATCTCGGGGGCGGCGTGATCGTCTCGCAGATTCATGAATTCGACTATATCCTCTGGTTGTTCGGCATGCCGGCCAGCGTGTACGCTCTGGGCGGTCATCTCAGCGACCTGGATATCGACGTCGAGGACGTCGCTTCGGTCTCCATGAACATTCCCGGAAAAACCGGCGGCCTGCCCGTCCATCTGCATCAGGACTACCTGCAGCGGCCGGTCGCCCGCGGCTGCAAGGTGATCGGCGACAGGGGTCGAGTGACGGTCAACCTGGCGGGGCTGACGGTCGAACACGTCAATGCGGAAGGCCAAATCGCCGCCCGGCATGATTTCACCGGGTTCGACCGGAACCGGATGTTCATTGAGGAAATCCGCCGCTTCCTCGAGTGCATCGCCGGAACGGCCGAACCTACCGTTCCGATACGCGATGCCGCGGCCAGCCTGGCGATGGCGCTGGCCGCCAAAAAATCGATCGAAACCGGCCTGGTTGTTCCCCTCGCCTCGGTCCTGCCGGCGGAGTTGGCACAATGATCGGCGCCTCCGGCCTGCAGACTAAGTTCGACCTGACCGGGCGCACGGCGCTGATCACCGGTGCGGCGGGCCTGCTGGGCCCGGAGCACGCCTGGGCCTTGTTGGAATGCGGCGCCATGGTCGTGCTGACCGATATCGACGCGGCGGCCCTGGACGCCATCGGCGACCGCCTTGGCCGGGATATCGACACCGACCGCATCCAGTCGCGAGTCATGGACGTCACCGACGAAGACACGGTGCGGCGCACCGCCATTGATCTGGCCGGCGCCGGCATCCAGCCGGATATTCTCGTCAACAACGCCGCCATCGACCCGAAAGTTTCCGGCCAAAGCGGCCTGATCGAGGCGTCGCGCCTGGAGGCGTTCTCGCTCGACCAATGGAACCTCGAACTCGCCGTTGGACTGACCGGAGCGATGGTCTGCAGCAAGATTTTCGGATCGGCGATGGCCGCGAGCGACAGGGGCGGCGTGATCCTGAACATTGCCTCCGACCTGTCTGTGTTTTCGCCGGATCAACGGCTGTACCGGAAGCCGGAGAC
>NZRL01000049.1 GCA_002696205.1 Rhodospirillaceae bacterium
GAGTTCCAGGGTTTCGCGGCGGGCCATGGGATCACGCTCCAACGCTTCCTGCGGCTGGTCGGACAACCCGATTTCCATCTGCCCTTCGTGAGAGCGGATCTGCGACGGCAGTTCCTCGAAGAAATAGGCGACGGGAACGTCAAGGATACGCGAGAACATATACAATCGGCTGGCGCCGATGCGGTTGGCGCCGCGTTCGTATTTCTGAATCTGCTGAAACGTCAACCCGACGGCATCGCCGAGTTTTTCCTGGCTCATTCCAAGCAGCGTCCGGCGTAGACGAAGGCGCTGTCCAACGTGAATATCGACCGGATTGGACACACCGGGGGGAAGCCGTTTTTGGCGACGGCTTTCGTTGTTGTTAGAGGGTCGTGGCATTATTGATTTCCTTGTCGTAGCCCCCGTTCCAAGGTTGAGGCACGTGGAAGAATTGCCCCTTATTCCCGCAGAACGATTATATCACAGCGGGCCAAAGCCCGATGCGAAGTTTCATGGGAAAATTAATATTGTATGCAACCTTATACAACGTATTTCCCGCAAGTACAGGTGTCGGGGGTCACATCTGCCCCATTTTTCAAAACATTGCAGACATTGCCCCTGGCGGGCACAACTTGGTTGACCCCTGACGACCGGCATCGGACAATCGGGCGCAACGATCAATAACCTAGAACCGAGTGAGGCAGGCCATGGCCGACGAGCAATTGGACGAGCATTTCGTGGAACTGGTGTCCAGCGTGTCACATGCCAACGGCGTGTTTCGAGTGACCCTGGGGCAGCAGGTCGAAGCGGGAACCACCCGTCCGGTCACCCGGCTTTTGATCCCCGCCAATCAATTGCAGGCCGTCCTTCGCGGTGTCGCCGACGGGGCCAATGAGATCAGGGAAAAACTGCAAAGTCAGGCCAAGGACGACGCGAAGGACGATGGCGATGACGGTGAAGACAAGAAGAAGACGGCGTCGTCCCGCAAGCCGGCGGCCAAGAAGTAAGACTGCCTTTTCCCAAAGCCCGAACCCACTGATCTAGGATCGTCGCGCCGGAATCGGCGGCGGGGTGCCTCAGCGTTCGCCTAGGGCGCTGTCGAAGTTGGCCAGTAAGGGATCGACGAGATAGCGCAGGACGGTGCGTGTGCCTGTCTGAATGCTCGCCATGACCTGCATGCCTGGAAACAGGTTGTAGACGAGCGAGCCGCGGCTGAAGTGATCTTTCTCCGTGGCGATCCGCACTTTGTAATACGGATTGCCTTCCGGTGTTTGCAGGGTATCCGGGCTGACATGAATGACCGTGCCCTGCAGCGAGCCGAACCGCATGGCGTCTCCGGAAGCCAGCTTGACCATCGCCGATTGGCCGGACACCACGTAGCCGATGTCCTGGGTTTGCAGCTTGGCCTCGATAATCAGACGGTCACCGGCGGGAACGATGTCCACCACCGGGTCGCCCGGGCGAATGACGCCGCCCACGGTTACCACGTGCAGCGTCTTGACCGTGCCGTCGACCGGCGAGCGGACGACGGTGCGTTGCAGGTTGTCGCGGAACTTCTGGATACGCTGGGTCAGCTCGCGGAAATTCAACTCCGCCTCGTCCATCAATCCCTGGGTTTCCTTATTGAAGTCGCTTTTGACGCTTTCCAACACGGCGCGTGCCTCGGCCTCGGCCGCTTCCGCGCGGAGCAGCGATGCCTTGTCGGTGCCGATGCTGCCGCGCAGCTCTTCTGCTTCCTTCAACAGGTTCAAGTGAACGAAGCGGTTGGTCAGGTCGCGTTTCAGCAGTCCTTCGCTGATTTTGACCTGCTCATCGACGAGTTTCAGGCTTTTACCCGCGTTGGCGATCCGGGTACGGATTTCGTGGATTTCCTGTTGCCGCTGGCTGATCGCCGCTTCCTGGCGTTTCATGTCCGACTGAAACTTTTCGAGATCGGCCTGGAAACGCTGATGTGCGGCCGCCGCCAGGTCCGGGCGTTCCTGGGCCAACTCCTGATCGATTTCCAATTTGTCGTCACCGCGCAACAAAGAGCGCAGGCGGGCAAGATCGAAGCGTAGGGAAACCAGCCGTTCGCCCAATTCGCCGACGTCGGCGCTGCTCGCCGTCGGCTCCAGTTCCACCAATTCCTGGCCGGCCTTTACCCGTGCGCCCTCGATCACCTTGATCTCGCGAACGATGCCGCCCTCCAGGTGCTGGATCGTCTTGACCTGGGTCGACGGGATGACCTCGCCCATGGCCATGGAAACGATATCGATCTCGCTTATGGCCGACCAGACACCGAAACTGACGACCATCAACGCACAAAGGCCGAACACCGCATGAGTTTTGAACGGAATGCGTTCCGACGGTGTGTAGGGGGCATCCTGGCCGTCGCCCGGGGGCGTGTCGCCGGCGGGCGGTGCCGAGGCGGTCGGATCACTGGCGGCGCTGGTGTCCGGCGGCACCGTACCCCCGTCACGGGGAGGCAGAGGGGGCGCGCCTTCGCTGGGTTTGGCTTCCGTTTGTCCTTGCGCCTTCGCCATCAGTTCCTTGAGTTTCTCCGTCGCCGCGATCGGGTTCCCTGCCATGGCTTTAATCTCCTCCCCGTTTGCGGGCGGACAGCGGATTGGGCAGGGGAGTTGCCTCACTGCCGGGATCGGCTGCCGGCGCAGGTGCCGGTTTGGCATGCTGGGCGGGCTGCGCAGGATGTGCAGGTTTGGCCGATGGCGCCTGTTGTGCGGGTTGCGCCGGACGGTTCGCCGTCGGCGCGGATTGTCCTGGTTGTTGTGTCTTGGCCGGCTGGCTTGCCGGCGCTGCCTGGTCCTTGACCCCAGGCACGTGGCGCACGGTCGGCACCGGTTTCTGATTGAGGTCCAACAGGTAATGGGCGCCGCGCACGATGTTCTTGTCGTGGGACATGATGATGATCGTCCGGCCCTGTTTAACCAGGCTGCCCATTATGGTGTGAACGGCGGCGCAGCCGTCGGCGTCGAGGCTTTCCGTCGGCTCGTCGATCACCGCGAGCGCGCCGTTGGTCGCCAGCGCGCGGGCCAGGCCCAAACGACGCCGGGTCCCTTCCGACAGGCGCCAGCCGTTGTCGACCACCGGCGTTTCGAAGCTTTGCGGGCTTTCGTCCAGGAACCGGCGCAGACCGACCGCGTCGATAATGCGGTTGAGATCGTTGGTTTGGATTTCCGGCGCGTTGACTTTCAGGTTCTCCTCGATGGTGGCGTTCAACAACGACGGTTCCTGCGGCATGTAGATGACCTGGCGGCGCCACCATTCCAGGGCGACTTGCTTCAGGTCCAGCCCGTCAACCAGGATTTGCCCTCGGTCGGGCTCCAAAAGGCCGAGCATCAGGCGGGCCAGGGTGGTCTTGCCGCTGCCGTTGTCTCCGATCACCAGCAGCACGTCGCCGGGGGTCAGCTTGATCGACAAGGATTCGAACAGCGGCATGGAGGCACCCTGGAACGAAAAGGCGAGATCGCGCAGTTCGATGGTCCCGGTGTACTTGGAGACGGCGGAGCCCTTTTCCGGCTCCAGCGGTACCTTCACCAGGTCCGAGAACATGGCCAATGCCTGGCGTGCCTTGGCAAACGCGCTGCCCAGTTGCGACAGCTTGGTCACGGGCTGCAGGGCCCGGGCGGACAGGATGTTGGCGCCGATCATCGCGCCCACGTCCATTTTTCCGGTGACGACCAGCAATGCCCCCGTGGTGATGACCGCGACGCTCATTAGACCATTGGCGCTTTGCGTGATGGTTTGGATCAGGCCCTGTTTCGAGGTCACGTCCCGGCGCAGGCGCTGTGACTGGTGAACGTGTTTTTCCCAGGCGCGGCGCAGGAAACCGCCGGCGTTGAAGGCGCGGACCAGGTCCTGTTCGCGGGTCGCGGTGCCGAGAAGCGAACTCCCGGCGCCGGTCGCGTTCTGCAATTCCGCCGTCTTTTCCTGCATCGACATGGAGCCGTAAACGCCCAGCACGAACACGCCGATCAGAAACGCCAAGACGACCATGGCCAGGATCGGATGCAGCAGGTAGAGCACGAATACGAAGATCAGCGAAAACGGCACGTCCAGGATGGTCGCGATATTGGACGACGAATAGGCCTGTTCGACCGAGGCCATGCCATTGACCATCTCGCGCCGGGTTTCCGGCGGGATCTGCTCCAGATCCCCCGCCTTGGCCTTGGTCAGGATGCCGTATCCGGCGATCGCCAGTTTCTCATCCGGTTCCACATTGACGCCGCGCGCCAAACTGCCGCGCGCCTGACGGAACAGGAATTCCAACGTGATCGCCAGCAACACGCCCGTGGTCAGGGTGACCAACGTCGCGTCCACGCCTTGGCTGACGTAGCGGTTGAGAACCTGCATGACGAACAACGGGCTCGCCATGGCCAGGATGTTGATGAACAGGGTCGCGACGATCAGTTCCGTCGCGATCGCCGGTTTGGCGAAGACCCGTTTCAACAATTCCTTCATGCGTGTTCACCTTGCCGGGGCGGAAAATTCCAACCTTCCGGCGCATTTCTTATCCCAAGGAACAGGGTGCCGCAAACATTAGCACATCGCATCACGCCGCAGCGATCCGCCAGAAGAATAGCCGTTGCCAATGAACGATTGGTGAACGATGCGCGGGACCGGGACGTTACGGCGTGGTGACGAAATCGGTGTCGTCCAGGTCATTGCCGTCGACGTTCTGCATTTCGATTTCGACATCCGCCTGCATGTCCTGGTCGGTATCGATCTCCAGGATCTTCGTCTGGTTGTTGAAGCGCGCTTCGACCATGCCGGCGGACCCGGTGAATTCGCCGTATCCGGTGATGAAGTCGAAGGTATTGCCGCCGTACAGGCCGGTAATGTCCAGTTTGTCGGTGACGACGGCTTCGAAGTCCATGATCACGTCGCGCAACAGGCCGCCGACGCCGCTGTCCGCTTCCGAGCCGTAGATGAACACATCCGCGCCTTCACCGCCCTGCAGGGTATCGGCTCCGCCGCCGCCGGTGATGCTATCCGCGCCGCTGTTACCCGCGAGGAAGTTGGAGAAGGCGTCGCCGGTGAGTTGGTCGGCGAAATCGGTGCCTTCGACGTTCTCGATATTGGTGAAGGTATCGCCCGTACCGCCGTATCCGTCGTCGCCGGCCGTGCCCGCGCCCAGATCGACGATCACGCCGTTGTCGGCACCGAAGAACGACACCGTATCGTCGCCCGTACCGCCGTCGTAGGAATCGTCGCCGGCACCGCCCAGAAGCAGATCGTCGCCGGCGCCGCCGATCAGGGTGTCGTTGCCCGCGTTGCCGAGCAGCAGGTCATCGCCCGTGTTACCGGTCAGGATATCGACGCCGGTCGTCCCGGCCAGCAGTGTATCCTCACCCGTGGCGGCGGTGTTCGAGGTGGCCAGGGCATAGGTCTCGCGGCCTTCGGACAGTTCGTCGATTTCGACTTCCAGGTAATCCATGGCGTTGGTCGTGTGGTTGACGACCGTCGTTTTGTGGAAGTAGCCGGCGCCGAGAATATCCTGGTAGATGAATTCCAGGTTGTTGCCGACCATCGTCGCGCTGATCAGCTCGAATTCCACGTCGCTCAGGAAGAGCTTGTCCTCGCCGTCCGCGCCACCGGCGAGCGTGATGGTGTCGCCGCCGGTAACGGCGCCGGCGGAGGCCGCCATCGAGGTCGTGGTCGAGGCCGCGATGAAATCATTGCCCATGCGCCCGGTATAGGCGTCGTCGAAGTCCGTGCCGGTGGAATGCGTGACGATGACGAAGTCGGAGGCATCGAGTTCGCCGGTATAGCCGGTGATGTCGATTTCCATATCGATCCCAAGGCCGAGGAAGGCATCGCCGTCCGTGTCGATCTTGAGAATATTGCCGTCCAGGATCGATTCGACGATCCCGAGGATGCCGCCGAGCAATCCGGTCCCGCCGACGCCCGAGAATTCGAATTCATCGCCGTCCGCGACGATGTATTCCAGGTAGATGTAATCGCGGTCGGCGGAATTGTTGTCGAAGTTGGCGTTCAGGATGGTGTCGCGGTTGCCGGCACCCGTGTCCGATTCCGTGGTCGCCAGATAGACGAACTGGTCCGATCCGCCGCCGCCCCAGAGCGTATCCTGACCGGCGCCGCCGATCAGCACGTCGTCGCCGCCGCCGGCATAGAGTTCATCGTCGCCCCCCAGCCCGTCGAGGATATCGTCGCCACCGAAGGCGTCCAGGACGTCGGCGCCGGCGGTGCCGATCTCAAGCGTATCGGCGTCGGTGGTGTCGGTGACGTTCAACAGGATGGTCTGGGTTACGAGGTTGCCGTTGCCGTCGTCGACCTGCACCTTGAAGCTGTCGATGCCGGTGTAATCGTCGTCCGCCTCGTACCGGAAGCCGCCCGTCACGCTGTCGACGGTCACCGTGCCATGGCCCGGCTCGCCACCCGAAAGCAGGGAGAAGGTCATGCCGTCGTCTTCGGGGTCGTAGGCGCCGATCTCACCCGCATAGCTCGCGCCCGCTTCGACCTGGATCGCCGTGTTAAAGATCGGCGCACCCGTCGTTGTGTATTCGATGCCGCCCATGGGCGTGCCGTCGAAGCCATAGGCGCTGTTGTCTACCACCGATCCGGCCGGGCCCGTCGGGCCATCGGTCATCGGCCAATGGCCGATCAGTCCCGCTTCGTCGCCCGTCATCGGCCGGTTCATGTTGTCGTAGATGTCTTCGCCGTTGCGATTCACGTTCCAGATGCGGAAGTCGGACATCTGTCCGTCGATGAGATTGCTGCCTTCGTTCGCGCCGATCTGCGACGGGCCGAGGGTCACGGACGTGGCGGCAGGGAAGCTGGAGGCAGAGAAATCGTCGGCCAAATTGCCGTTGATATAGGCCGCCGCCGTGGTGTCCGGCGATGCACCGCCGGTCTGGCCCACGGCGAGGGCCAGATGGATCCATTCGCCTTCGACGCCGGCGAGATCAATTGTGGTCGCGTTGTAGGTCGTGGAGCCGTTGAGCGAGAAGGCCATTTCGACGGAGCCATCCGCCCCCGAGTCCTTCAATATCCATTCCACGCCGGCGCCGTCTTCGGCGAACAGGGTCACGATATTGCCGGTGCCGGTCGGCAGGCTGTCGAACTTGACCCAGGTTTCCATCGTGAACTCGGTCATGCTGCCGGCGCTGGTCATATCCGGCAGATCGACATAATCGTCCGTGCCGTCGAAGACGAGGGCGTTGGTCAGGTTCGGCGTGACCGTCGGTTCGGACGCCGTGCCGTAGCCGGCCCCGCCTTGTACGTCGCCGCCGATGGCGCCCAGGTTCGGCGATGCGGCATGGGTGCCGTCGTCATAGAACTCATCCAGCGGGAAATAGGCCAGCAGATCGGCGCCCTCGGCCGTGGGGTCGAGCGGTACGACGTGGTTTTCAAAGAGTTCTTCGTCCGTGCGGGCGTCGCCGAATACGCGGACTTCATCGACCATGCCGGTGAAGCCTTCATCATGGCCGACGGCGTTACCGATGGTCAGTTCACCGGCGTCGATGTTCGGCGCCGAGCCCAGGGCGGTCACGGTTTCCGGCTGGGCCTCGCCGTCGATATAGAGGGTCACCGTGCCGAAGGTGCCGACGGTGCTGTCGTACACCATGGCGACATGGTGCCATTGGCCGTCGTTGACGGTCGCGGTGGTCGTCGGGCCGCCCATGCCGGAGAAGGCGCCCATC